>JAZAOF010000027.1:0-5522 GCA_036228265.1 Myxococcota bacterium
CATCACCGCGTTGAACGCGTTCTTCTGGGCCGGGCGGTTCAGGGTCAGCGTCAGAACGAAGCCGTCGCGGGATTCGAGCACGGTCTCTCGGGGCATCGGGGGGTCTCCTGGGAAGGGTTCCGGGCGGGGCGGCGATGCTAGCTTCCGCCTCGTTGCGAGGCGAGCGCCACGGCAATCGTCCCGGGGCCGGGTAGACTCCGGCCTGCCCGAGTTCGTTCGAGGCACGCGACGACAACCGAGGGCCCGCGCTTGACTGACGAAACCGAAAGCGGTTCACGAAACTTCATCCGCACCATCGTGGCCGAGGATCTCGCCAGCGCAAAGCACGCGAAGATCGTCACGCGCTGGCCCCCTGAGCCCAGCGGCTACATCCACGCCGGACACGCCACCGCCATCGCCCTGAACTTCGGGGTCGCGGCCGAGACCGAAGGCGGTGTTTGCCACCTGCGCTTCGACGACACCAACCCGGTCACCGAGGAGACCGAATTCGTCGAGAGCATCCAGTCCGACATCCACTGGCTGGGCTACGACTGGGGGCGGCACCTCCATTTCACCTCCGACTACTTCCCGCGGCTCTACGCGTTCGCCGTCCAACTCATCGAGGGCGGTCATGCGTTCGTCTGCGACCTCAGCGCCGAGGAAATCTTCGAGCGCCGGGGCACGCTGACGGAGCCCGGCACCCCGAGCCCCTACCGCAATCGCAGCATCGAGGAAAACCTCGATCTCTTCGCCCGCATGAAGGCCGGCGAGTTCGCCACCGGCGAGCGGGTGCTGCGCGCGAAGATCGACATGGCCTCTTCTGTGCTGCCCATGCGCGACCCCGCGATCTACCGAATCCAGAAGGAAATCCCGCACCACCGCACGGGACGCGATTGGTGCATCTACCCGCTCTACGACTTCGCGCATTCGCTTTCCGATGCCATCGAGGGGATCACCCACTCGCTGTGCTCCGGCGAATTCTACGAACGCCGCCCCCTCTACGAATGGTTCATCGATCACGTCGAAGCGCCCTCGCGCCCGCGACAGATCGAGTTTGCCCGGGTGAACCTCACCCACACCGTGGTTTCGAAGCGCCGCCTCCGACGCCTCATCGACGAGGGCTTCGTGGCGGGCTGGGACGATCCCCGAATGCCCACGATTGCCGGGCTTCGTCGGCGGGGCGTCTCGCCCCGGGCCCGGAAAAACTTCTGCACCGAGATCGGCATGACCCCCGGCGAAGGGGGACGCTCTCGAACGGTTGAAATGGCGGTACTGGAAAACGCCATCCGGGACGATCTCAACGAGAACGCGCCGCGGGCCATGGCCGTGCTCGACCCCTTGCGCGTGGTGATCGAGAACTTTCCCGAAGGCGAAGTCGACGAACTGGATGCCGCCAACCACCCCGCCCGGCCCGAACTCGGCACGCGAAAGGTTCCCTTCTCGCGTGAACTCTGGGTCGAACGCGCGGATTTCATGGAAGACCCGCCCAAGAAATTCTTCCGCCTGTCCCCCGGACGCGAAGTGCGCCTGCGCTACGGCTACTTCGTCACCTGCACCGAGGTCATCAAGGAAGGCGATCGCGTGGTCGAGTTGCGCTGCAGCTACGACCCCGCCACCCGGGGAGGCGACGCCCCGGACGGCCGCAAGGTGAAGGGAACGATCCACTGGGTTTCGGCCGCCCATGCAGTGCCGGCCGAGGTGCGGCTCTACGACACGCTCTTCGCCGCCGAAGACCCCGCCAGCCTGGAGGACGACGCGACCTTCACCGATGCACTCAACCCGGACTCCCTCGAGGTCGTGCGCGACGCCCGCGTCGAACCGTCGCTGGCCTCCGCGGAACCGGGCGCCCGCTTCCAGTTCGAGCGCCAGGGCTACTTCTGCGTCGATCCCGATTCGGCGCCCGAACGCCTCGTCCTGAACCGCACGGTCGGTCTCCGGGATTCCTGGGCCAAGAAGACCGGAAAGCGCTGAATCGTACGGCCGAAGTGTCGAGAGAGCCGGCAAACGGAAGCAGCGGCGAAAAAGCCGCTAAAAGGTCCGGATCTTCCCGGAGTCGACGTCCTCGAGAAGTTCGCGGATGCGTTCGCGGAGTTTCTTCAACTCGCGCTTCGTGAGGCCCATCTGCACCACCCCGGGCTGAAGTCGGGCCCCCTCCTCGGGATCAAGGTTGGCACCGGGGGGCACTTCGACCAATTGCCCGTTTTCGTCCAGCCGAAATTCCGCGACGATGGCGAGCGAATCGACCTGTTCCGGCGGGAGTGCCCGAAGACGTTCGATACTGCTGCCGCGCAGCGCAGGGACACGGACCCTGTGCCAGTTCATGACAAAGTAGTTGAACACCCGGGAGTTGAAGCTGATGCCGTTGTCGATGGCGAAGGCCCGGGGGTCGTCCGGGTTCGATGAGACGAGTACGTTGCCATCGCGACCGTCGCGGTGATGAACCAGGTACGTGAAGAAATTTAGATCGGCCATGGCCGCCGCATACGCCGGATCGCGCTCGAACCGCTTCGGGGACCACAACTGCTCGGGGACGTTCACGTCCTCAATCCACAGCGAGAGAGTCCCGAGCACACAACTCGCCCCCTTGACGTTGGACCGGGCGGGTCGAATCGACGCGGGTAGCGCAGCCATGGGGATGCATCGCAGCACGGTGGGGGCAGCCACGTAGTTGGTCTCGTCGAGAAGGATTTCCTGGACCCGGTCTGCGGCCACTTCCTTGCGCGGCGCGTTGTTGATTCCGTCTCCGTCCCGAGGCACGGGCTTCCACTTGGCGCGCAGGCTCAGGTCCTGGCGTGGAAAGTAGAGGTCGAGCCTCCGGGGCCCCGAGGTCCCGTGCTCGGTCTTCTTCTCGCCCCGAATTTCGAACGGCGCGGTTCGCAGGAGTTCCCGGGCGCGGTCCGGCGCCAGGGGCCAATGAGAGACCTGGGCCCCGGCGGGTGAAACGGCCCCGAGAACCAGCCCCACCAGCAGCGCGCCAAAGGCCGGATGCGCTCTCATCGGAATCCTCCCGAAAAGCCAGACCTCGTCGGCACGGAGACCACGGGTTGAAATCTGACGACCTGTCAAATTTTCTCCGGGTCAATTAGAATAGCGCGCATCCCCGAAGAAGGAGCCCACGATGGCGGCCGCCCCCCCCTCTCCCCCCCCCAATCCGGACGTCGAAGCCGGTACCGTTTCGCTCTTTGATCCCGGTATCGCAGAAAAGCCCCAACCCATCTACGACACCCTCCGCGAACGCCTCCCCATCGCGCGCGCGGCGTGGACCAACAGCATCGTGATCTCGCGCTACGAAGACGTCGTCTGGGCACTCCGACACCCCGAGATCTTCTCTTCGAAGATGGACCTGCAACTGGCCCTCGGGACCGAGCGCCCGATGATCCCCCAGCAGATCGACCCTCCCGCCCAAACGCGGTACCGGAAGATTCTCGACCCCCGTTTTTCGCGGAAGCGCATGGCGGAAATCGAACCCCGGGTCCGGGCACACGCCAACGAACTGATTGATGCCGTCATCGACGCTGGGGAATGCGAGTTCGACAAGTCGTTTGCGATCCCTCTGCCCTGTACGGCGTTCCTCGGTCTTCTTGGACTCCCCCAGGAACATCTCGATCTCTTCCTCGAACTCAAGGACGGCATCATTCGCCCCCACCAGCGCACCACCGACTTGGAGGAGATGAAGCAGATTCGAGCCGAGACAGGCCAACGCGTCTACGCCTACTTCGAAGAGGTCATCGACGATCGAACCGCCCACCCCCGCGACGACCTCATGACCTACCTGATCGGCGCCCAGATCGATGGCGAGACGCTTTCGCGCAACGAGGTCCTCGACATCTGCTTCCTGATGCTGCTCGCCGGACTCGACACTGTCACCGCCTCGATCGGGTGCACCATGGCCTACCTCGCGAGCAATCCCCAGCAACTCCGTAAACTGGTGGCCAACCCGGGCTTGATCGACGCCACGGTGGAAGAACTCCTGCGCTGGGAAACGCCGGTCACGAGCGTGCCCCGGGTCCTGGCCCAGGACGTCACGCTCCATGGACGGGAACTCAAAAAGGGCGAAATGGTCTCGCTCCTGATCGGCGCCTCGAATCTCGACGACGGCGAATTCGAGAGCCCCTCGAGCGTCGACTTCGACCGCGAGCGCAACCGCCATCTCGCATTCGGGGCGGGCCCGCACCGCTGCCTCGGCTCTCACCTCGCGCGCATGGAAATGCGCGTGGCCATCGAGGAGTGGCATCGCCGGATTCCGGAATACGAGATCGCGCCGGGCGAAATTCCGACCTACAGCCCCGGCATCCGCGAGGTCCTCTACCTGCCCCTGGTCTGGAAAACCCGTGGCTGAGGCGGCCGCCCTTCGCGTTACCGTGGACATGGCTCTGTGCGTAGGCCATGGACGGTGCTACGAGCTGGCGCCCGAAGTCTTTGGCGAGGACGAGAGGGGCTATTGCGTTCTCCTTCGCGAGGCGGTCCCCGAATCGCTTGCGGGCCAGGCCCGCAGCGGCGAAGCCAACTGCCCCGAAGGAGCCATCCGGGTGGAGCGCGCTTGATGCCCCACGAAACTCCGGCCTCCCCATGAGCCATCTCGCCGACGATCTCGATCTCTCCCCGGAATGGAGAACGGCCTTTGCCCACGTGGAACACCTGCTGGGCGGGAAGGTGGTCTCCGCGCGTTCCCAGGGGCGTTGGCGACCGGCCTGGTTTCTCGACGTCGATCCCGGCGACGGGGGGCCCCTTCGATCCGTGTATTTCCGCGGCGATCGAGGCCACTTCGAAAATGCGGTGTACAGCCTCGAGCGCGAAATGGGGGTCCTGCAGTTGCTGGGCCGCCACGGACTCCCCGTGCCGGAGATCTATGGCTTTTGCGAGGCCCCCCGCGGCATCGTCATGGAGTGCTGCCCCGGGCGTGCCAACCTGGGAACGGCCCAGGACGACGAGGAACGCGGGGCTGTCCTCGATCACTACATGGAACTGCTCGCAGAGATTCACCGCATCCCGGTGACCGAAGCCGAACGCCTGGGAATCGCCGTACCCCGGGGCTCCGAGGCCATGGCTCTCGCCGACCTGGACCTCTGGGAGAAGTCCTTTCGAAAAGCACGACCGCGCCCCGAACCCGGACTGGAATTCATGCTCCGCTGGTTGAAGAACCACAAACCCAGGCGAGACGTGGAGCCGGTGCTCCTGACGGGCGACCCGGCGCAGTTCGTCTTCGACCGGGGACGCGTCACCGCGATCCTGGATCTCGAGTTGGCGGGTGCCGGCGACCCGCTGTGCGACCTCGCGGGCATGCGCTCGCGCGACCTCTCCGAGCCGCTCGGCGACCTCTCCCGGGCCTACCGACGGTACGCCGAAGTGACGGGCGTCCCCCTCGACCGTGCTGCCATCGATTACCACGCCATTCGCTTCTGCGTCCTGACCCCCCTGTCGATGGCACGCCTCGTCGCGCAGCCCTCGCCCCATACGAATTTCCCGCAGTACCTCGGGTGGTATCTCGTGTACGCGAGAATTCCGCTCGAACTCATCGCCGAAGTCGAAGGTATCGAACTCGA
>JAZAOF010000028.1:0-11117 GCA_036228265.1 Myxococcota bacterium
ATTCCAGGGCGGAATCTCGAGCCAGGTCGCGGCGCGGCGGTACCAGGGTTCGAGGGTCTCGCGACCGAAGGGCCACCCACTATTGGGAACCCACGAACGCGTTTCGAAGTCGATGGGGTCCAGGGGCGAGCAGTAGCCGGCCCAGTGATTGGTCGTGCCGCCGAGAAAACGCAGTCGCGAGTGCCACAGGTAATCGGGTTCCGCGATGAGATCGCCGCGGGGAGCCTCGCCCCAGTAGAGATCCTGGGCGGCCGCCTCCAGGACATGCCCCCCGCTCTCCAGCAGGCAAACGGAAATTCCGCGGCGATCGAGTTCCAGGGCCAGGCTGATCCCCGCCACCCCTGCACCCACGATACAGACGTCACGTTCGATGACCGTTTCGGGCGAAACGCTGGAGGCGTCACGAATCACTCGAAACTCTTTCGACCGGGAAGCCGGTTCGGTCCAGGGAGGAGACCGCGATCGCCGTCGCCACGTTCCATACCAGCCCAATAACGCCAACGTGAATCCCGTAGATCCTCGGCACCCCCGCCAGGGTGAGACCCACCCCCCACGCGAGCCCTATCAGGATCCCCGCCAGCGCACCTCGCGCCGTCAACCCGCTCCAATGCAAGGCCAGGAGAAACGCCGGCACACACTGGATCAGGAGTTCGAGCTTGAGTTCGATCAAGCGCCACAAGGTGATCTCCTCGGAGAGAGCCAACGGGATCATCGCCACCAAGAAGACCGCGGCCGCGATCTTTCCCCAGCGTGTCGTCTTCTCGGCCGAAGCTGCTCCCCCAAGAACATCGCAGGCCAGGAGCGATCCGAGCGACAAGAGGCACGAATCCGCCGTCGACATGATCGCCGCCAGCGCGGCCACGAAGACCGTAACCCCCAAAACGGTTTCTACCGTCCCGCTCTCTCCCCATCGAACCAGCATCTCGGGCAGCACTTCGTCGCTTTCCACTCCAGGGAGCAACTCCACTTGTCCAATCGCCGCAATCCCGATCAAGGTCACCACGAGTGTCGTCACGAGGGGCATGAAGGTCATCAAGGCCATCGATCGGCGCAGGGTTCGCCCATCGCGGGCGGCGTAGATT
This sequence comes from Myxococcota bacterium, assembly GCA_036228265.1. Lineage (GTDB taxonomy): Bacteria > Myxococcota_A > UBA9160 > UBA9160 > UBA4427 > CAJXIC01. The sequence continues at coordinate 1,083 of JAZAOF010000028.1, forward strand.
CGTTGAATGGCTTGGGGATACACCACGCTCGCCAATCCCAGAAGAACGATCGTGCTGAACCAGTTGGCGCGTGTCTCGGCATCCGGAACCGCCACCGCTTCGGGACGCACCGCCGCAACGGCCTGCGTGATCCCGGCCAGCCCGCCGCCCTCGTCGAGGATCCATGCGAACAGCGCCGCCAGGCCAAGAACCATCAGGATCCCCTGGGCGGCGTCGGTCCAGGAGACGGCCCGCATCCCACCCCGGGTCTCGTAAAAGAGAATGAGCGCCGCGAGCCCAACGACCCCGACCCAGTACGGAATCGCCTCCCCGGAAACACGGCTGGTCACGGCCCCCATCGCCTTCAACTGGGCCAGGAGAAAGTTCACCATCGCCACCGACATGAGGCCCGCGACCCAGAGGCGCAGCCCCCGGGCTCCCCGCTGCCCCCGGAAGCGGTCCCGGAGCCAATCCCCCGGCGTGATGTAGTTCCCGGCCATCGCCGCAGGCCGTAGTTTCGGGACCAGCGCGTGAAAGACGACCACGATGGCCATCATGAAACCCGTCGCCATGATGAAGGAAAAACCGCTGCGATACGCCCGTCCCGGGTAACCGAGGAGCGAATTCCCACTGTACGCGGTGGCGTAGAGCGTGAGAAACAACACGAGCGTGCCAAGTTCGCGACCCGCGAGAAAATGATCACCGGGAGAGAGATCCTTGCGCGATCGTCGCGCTATTTCGGCGACCACGACCAGTGCGACCAGGTAGAGGCCCACCGCCACGATCCCCACCGTCCCAAAGTCGAGGGGCCCCCGCGCGACTTCGGGATTCACTCGTCCGCCCCTGTCTCGACATCCGGAACCTCGGTGAGCAGCCACGCCACCGCGTTCAGCACCGCTACCCCCACGTAACACGCGAGTGCCACCGCAACCCAGTCCGGCAGGCCGAAGAGCAGGCGCAGCGGCGCGTCGACATCCCGGTACCACGGAATCGACGCCCCGTAGAGCACCGCGATCGCCACCAGGAGCCAACCGCGCACGAGACGCCGACCCACTGGCGGGCCGGGTCGCTTTCCTTGGTTCCCCACGCTGCTACGTTACCGTTCCCCCTCCGCTCTAACAGCCCGGGAAACCTCGCGTGGCGCAGCCCGATTCAAAACCCAACGCGAACGCCGCGGAAACGGGATCCCGGTCCGGGCTCGCCCTGCGCGGAGCCCTGGGCGGCGTCCTGATGGGACTCGCCAACCTCGTACCCGGCATCAGCGGGGGCACGATGCTGCTGGCGGCTGGGGTCTACCCCCGGTTCATCGAGGCCATCGCCGAGATCTCGACCCTGCGCTTTCGATCGCGCTCCGTCATCGTCCTGGTGTCGATCGTCGCGAGCGCGGCTCTCGCCATTCTGCTGCTCGCCGGAACGATCAAGGACCTCGTGATCGACCACCGGTGGGCGATGTACAGCTTGTTCATCGGCCTGACTCTCGGTGGGATCCCCCTCATCTGGAGACTCGCGCGACCGGCCACGCCGGCTCTTTGGGGCGGCGCAGCAGCGGCCTTCGCAGCCATGGTTGCGATGGCCACCACCGAGGCGGCCGGGGGGGGAGGCCCCAGCGCATTCCTCTTGTTTCTCTCCGGGCTCGCCGGGGCTTCGGCCATGATTCTCCCCGGAGTCAGCGGCGGTTATCTCTTGCTGCTCCTGGGCCAGTACGAGTCCATCCTGGGCGCCATCGATCTCCTGAAGACGGGCCTGGTCGGCGGTGGTGGCTCTACCGCCGTGATGGAGGCGGCCGGCGTGGTGATCCCGGTGGGCATCGGAGTCGTGGTCGGCGTCGTGGGCGTGAGCAACCTCCTCCGCTGGCTCTTGCGCCGCTACGCCAAGGCGACCCTGGGCGCGCTGCTGGGCTTGCTGGTGGGTGCCGTCGTTGGCCTGTGGCCTTTCCAGGAGGCCGTCCCGCCCCAGCCCGGCGATCTCCACAACGGCCAGCGACTGTCGACCGCCGAGGTGGCCGAAATCCCACGGGAGGATTGGCGCCTTGTGACGTTTTCACCGAGCGGCAGCCACGTCGCGGGCTCCCTCGCCCTGATTGCGACCGGACTCGCCGTCACCCTGGCCATCGCGCGCCTGGACCCGGACCGCGAGAAACCCGGGCGTCTCGACAACGAAGACGCCTAGCGCCGGGACTTTCGTCGGCGCGTCCGTGCCCGGGGAGGCGCCTTCGGCAAAACGGCAGAGTCGAGTTCGTCGACATGGGCACGCAGGCGCTGGATCTCGCCCGCGCCGAGAACCCGGCACCGTCCGACGGGCAGCCCTTCGAGAACCAAGGGCCCGATCGCGCTCCGGACGAGACGCTTGACCGGGTGCCCGAGGACTTCGAGAGAACGCCGAATCTGGCGCTTCTTTCCCTCCCGAAGCACCAACCGAAACCGCGTGGTATCGCGCTCGGCATCGTAGCGCCGACCCGAGACCTGGGCCGAAGCGGTCCGCTCCCGCCCAATGCGAACCCCCGATTCGAGTCGCTGCAACTTATCGACCCCGATCTCGCCGCGAACCGTCACGCGGTATTCGCGCGTATTTCCCCGCGAGGGGTGCAGTAGCCGATGCGCGAGCTCTCCGTCGTTCGTGAGCAGGATCAACCCCGATGTCTCTCGATCGAGGCGTCCCACTGGAAACATCCTCGGGAGCCCGCCCGGCAACAGGTCGAGAACCGTCGAGCGTCCTTCCGGGTCGCGCACGGTCGTCACCGTGCCACGCGGCTTGTGAAGAATCCAATAGCAGTAGGCCTGGGGATTCAAGGCTTCGCCGTCGAGGGTGACGACATCTCGGGACGGATCCGCCGAGTCGCCCAGCTGCGCAGGGGTTCCGTTGACGGCGACTCTCCCCTCCTGGAGGAATTTCTCGCTGCCGCGACGGGATGCGATGCCCGCCGCGGCGAGCCACTTCTGGAGTCGCTGGGGCCCGGCCGCGTCCGCGAAGTCGGACACGGATCCCGGACGGTTTCGTTCTCGTGTCACGCGCTGGGTTCGATCGGTGCAGCCGATGCCCCGTCGCCTTCCCCCTCGACCCCCGCCGTCGACTCCTGGCCGGAATCCTCCTCATCGGAGTCGCCTGCCTCCTCGGGGTCGGCACCGGCAAGACCCTGTTCCCGGGCCAGTTCCTCGAGTTCCTTCAAACGCGGGAGATCTTTGACCGACTCGAGGCCAAAGATCTCAAGAAAGCGCCGCGTCGTGCCATAGAGCATCGGCCGCCCCGGAACATCGCGACGTCCCACCATCCGCACCAATTGACGCTCCATCAAAGTCTTGACGACGGCGCCTACCTCTACTCCTCGAACGGCTTCAACCTCGGCCCGGGTCGCGGGCTGCTTGTAGGCCACGATGGAAAGGGTTTCCAGCGCCGCCTGGGACAGCCTCAGGGGGCGTTGTTTCTGGAGTTGCTGTAGATACCCGGAGAACTCGGCGCGGGTACGGATCTGGAATCCCCCCGCGACCTCCCAGATTTCGAAGGCGGAATCCTGCTTCCCATAGTTCTCGTTCAACTCGCCCACGAGTTCCCGAACCAGGGCATCGGTGCCCTCCGGCACGATTTTTCCCAGTCGGGCCGCGGAAATCGGCTCCGGCGAGGCCAACACCAGGGCTTCGACAATTCGCCTCTGCTCGTTTCTTTCCATGGGGCCCTCTCCTCCCTAAACGTCTTCCGCCACCAACGACTGCCAGGAAGGGTCGGCACCGTCGGTTCGCAATCGCAATCGAATCGGCCCCTCCGGTCGCCCGTCGGCATTCGTTCCCTGGTAGACCGTGCACGCCGAAACCTTGACCAACTCGAGAACCGCAAGAAAGGTCGCCACCAGCATGCGGCGGGCTGGCACCAGGCCGCTGTCGTCTCCAAAGATGCTCATGAACTCGACGGTTTCACGGCTCTCGAGAATGGCCATTACGGCCTGCATTCGTTCGTAGACCGTCACGATCTCGACATCGACCTCGTGAATCGATGGCCCTTCGGACTCGCGGTTGAGTATGTCCTTGAAGGCTTCGATCAACTCGAAAAGGCCAACCTCGATTTCTCGATCGGCTTCCACCGGTCCCTCGGGTTCGGCGCCCCGCGCTTCGAAGACATCCCGCCCCAGGCGCCGACGACGCTCCAACTCTCCCGCGGCTTCCTTGAACCGTTGGTATTCGAGCAACCGCGCGACGAGTTCGGCGCGCGGGTCAACCTCTTCCTCTTCTTCTCCGGGAGCCGGGGGGAGCAACATGCGCGACTTGATCAACGCCAGCGTGGCGGCCATCACCAGGTATTCGCCGGCAATGTCGAGATTGAGCGTCTGCATCAACTCGAGATACGAGAGATACTGGGCCCCGATTTCAGCGACGGGAATTTCCGCGATCTCGACATCATTCTGACGAATGAGGTGAAGAAGGAGGTCCAGGGGACCTTCGAACACGGGAAGCTTGACGGCGTACGCCGGAATTCCGGTCGCCGCGAATTCGCCGTCCGACAGCCCCCCCGGTGCTCCGGTGGAACCTCCAGCCGACCCCTCCCCCGCTTCCCAGTCGCTTTCGCTCATGGTCTACTTCCCAGCATGACCTGCCTCGCGCCCCGCTGCAAGCCGACCGCCTCGATTCGCCCCACTGTCTTCATCGGACGGAGCGGGACCGCGGCTTGCGGCGGGAAATTTCTCGGGCCAGGGCGAGGGCCTCCTCGCGATTGGCGACCCCCCCGTCGAGATACGCCGCGCGAATTCGTGCCAACGCCCGCCCCAGGGCCGGCCCCGACAGACCGAGGGCAACCAGGTCGCTCCCGCCAACCGGCGAACGCTGGCGACGATCCTCACCCGCCCAGCGCTCGACGCGCCTTCGAAGCTTGGCATCGGCTGAAGCGTAGAGCCCGGAAAGCGATTCCTCGTCGATTCCGGCCAGGACGCTGTCGACCGCTCCACGCCCGCGCGCCGACGCCAGCCGACGAAGCCGCCGGTCTCGATCCCGGGCGAAATCGCGAACCCGATCACCGGTGTCGCCCCGCACCGAAAGCCGACGCAGGGTGCGTCTTCTCACGGCGGATTCCTCCCCGCCGAGCCATAGCGACATCCCCGCAACCCACGGCCGCATCCGCGGACCCCGCCAGCGCGGTTCGGCGATCCATCGGCCCAGTCGGCGCAACGGCGCGATCACGTCCCGGGACAATCCAAGCCCGGGTTCGAGCGCGGCCAGCACGTACCAGGAAGACAGGTTCCGGAGCGCCTCGGCCGGATCCAGCCCCAGCTCGGCATCCTCGAACAGCCGCTCAAACTCCCGCCGCAGTCGTTCCCCGCTGACCGCCCCAAACACCCCGTCGCGGAGCGCAGCACGGACCTGCGAGCGGGTATTCCGGGCCAGGTGAAACCCCAGCCGAGGAGCGAGTCGCGCCGCCCTCAGGACCCGGGTCGGATCGTCGTGAAAGCTGGCGGCATGAAAGGTCCGCAGTTGACGCGCGCGGAGGTCTTCGAGAGCAGAATCCACTGCCACGACCGGCTGGCGTCGCCCCCGGTCGCGCACGTCGAGTGGAACGATCATCGCGTTGACCGTGAAGTCTCTTCGCCTGAGGTCCTCTTCCAGGCTCGCCCCTTCTACCCGGGGCAGGGCTCCAGGGCGCGAGTAGGTCTCCCTCCGCGATGTCGCGAGATCCACTCCACCCCCCGGGCCTTCGACGTGAACCGTTCCAAAGCGCTGATGCACCACGATCCGGTGGCGGTCCCCGTAGGCGCGGCGCGCGAGATCCCCCGCGCTCCCCAGATCCGAAGACTCGATCAACAGGTCGACATCGCGAATCGGTCGTTCGAGCACCATGTCTCGAACCGGCCCCCCCACGAGATAGATGGGCCACTTCCCCCGTTGCGCCTCTTCCAGCAGTCTCTCCACCATGGGAACGGTCGGCGGAGACAATCCGCGAAGCACGTCCTCGGTGGAAAAACGCGGCTTCACGACGAACCTCGCCGGCGCCGACCCCGAGGATGTCGCGCATCCACCGTGCCCTGCAATCGCGCGCGATCCACGTGGGTGTAGATTTGGGTCGTGCTCAGGTCGGCGTGCCCGAGCATGGATTGGATGGCCCGGAGATCGGCCCCTCCCTCCAGGAGATCGGTCGCAAAGGCGTGGCGCAAAACATGCGGGGATACCCGCTCGGTGGGAATCCCGGCCCGACGGGCCAGGCCCCGCAACCGCGTAAAGAAATTCTGGCGCGTCATCGCCGCCCCTCGGCGAGTCAAGAAAACGTGAAACTTCCGGTCCGGGCCCTGGCCGAGCAACTCTTCCCGGGCTCCTTCGAGATAAGCCTGCAGGGCCTCGGTGGCGGCCTCACCCAGGGGTACAACGCGCTCCTTTTGCCCCTTGCCCATCACACGGAGACACCCTCCGCGCAAATCCACGGCGGAAAGCGTCAGCCCCACGAGTTCGGTGACCCGCAACCCGGCCCCGTAGAGCACCTCCATCATCGCGCGATCGCGCAAGCCCAGGAGCGAATCCGGCTCGGCGGCCTCGATCAAGGCGCGCGTTTCATCCGGGTGCAGCACCTTCGGCAACGTCCGCGGCAACCGCATCCGGGCCGTGGCCAGCGGAAAATCGTCCTCGATGACCCCCTCTTCGACTCCGTAAGCGAGCAGACGCCGCACGGCTACACCCGCCCGAGCCCGACTCCGTGCACCGAGCCCTTCGCGCTCCAGGAAGGCCGCAAATCCCGAAACCTCCTTCGCCGTCAGCCCGTTCCATCGACGGACCCGCTTCGACTCGAGAAAGGCGAGAAAGCGCTGCAGGTCCCGCCCATAGGCTTCCAACGTATTCGACGAAAGCCCCCGGTCCAGGGCCTGGTGCCCGAGAAATGCGTCCACCAGGGCTTCCAGCGTCTCGCTCCCCACGGTTACGAAACCACCGCTTCGCCGCTCACCGCGGCCAACAGGTCTCTCCGCAGGCCAAAGAGACGATCTTCGTCGTAGATCTTTTGCCCCTCGGCATTCTTCAGGTAGAAGGTATCGCTGACCTGGTCGAGGACCGTCGCCGCCTTCGATATGTAGATCTCCAATCCGTGCTCGGCGATCACCTCGGTAAGATCATGAAGAAGGCCCGCTCGATCATCGGCCACCACGTCAGCGATCGTGTAGAAGTCGGATTCGGAATTCGTCACCGAGACCTTCGGGTCGCCTTGCCTCGCAGACTTTCGCACCCGGCTCGGACGCCGCCGACGCTGGGCCAACAACTCCTGCACCTGGACCCGGCCTTCGAGCACGTCCACCAACTGGGTGCGCACAGCCTCCCGCCAAAGCTCCCTCTCCTCGCCCCCTCCTTCGGGAGTGGAAATCCGATACACCTCCAGTGCGAGCCCCGAACGCCCGGTATAGACGTGGGAGCCGAGAATGTTCGTCCCCATCGCCGTGAGGGTCCCCGCGACCCGGGCCTGGAGCCCGTGAAGATCGCGCGTACACAAGATGAACTCGGTGAACCCTCCGCGCATTTCCCGAAAAGCCGTCGCGATCGGCCTTGCCCCCCCAAAGTCGATCACAACCTGGGCATGGCGAGCAATCTGGCGGGGGGTGTGGCTGATAAAATACCGCCGGGGCATATCCTCGAAGAACGCTTCGATTCGCGTGTCGTCGAACCCGAGTCCGCGCAATTCGGCCCGGGCTCCGTCGCGGCGAATTTCCACCCTCTGTTCGATGAGTTCTACGGCCCGCGCCCGATCGCCGCCGCCCGTCTCGAGAAATTCCGAGGTTCGCTCGAAAAGCTCTCTAAGCAACTGGCGCTTCCACTCGTTCCACGCGTCCTTCGAGGACGCGCGGATGTCCGCAAAGGTCACGAGGTAGAGATTTCGCAAGTTCTCGCGGTCTCCACAAATCGCCGCGAGATCGAAAATCAACTTGGGATCGGAGAGGTCCCGGCGTTGGGCCAGGTGCGACATCAACAGATGATGCTCCACCAGGAACAACACGCGTTCCATTCGCTCCTTGGAGATCCCCAACCGCTCCAGGCATGCCCGCGAGCGCTGCACTCCCACCTGGGAGTGATTTCCACCAAAGCCCTTTCCGATATCGTGAAGCAGGCAGCCCAGAAACAGCACTGGACGATCGTTCACCTCGTGAATGAGGCGGCTCATGTCCAGCATTTCGCGGTCGTACTTTCCCCGCCAGAGGCGACGAAGTTCTTCCACGAGAAAAATGGAGTGCACGTCGACGGTGTACGTATGAAAAACCACATGCTGCCACCGACACTCGATGTGTTCCCACTCCGGCAGGAAAGCACCCAGCACTCCGATCTCGTTCATTTGCCGGAGTGTCCGCATCACGCGCTGCTCGGACTCGAGAATTCGAAAGAAGGTGTCCGCCGCTTCGGGATCACTCCGCATTCGATCGTCTACGAGGCCGAGGTTCTCGGCGATCAAGCGCGTCGCCATTCGAGAGAGCGGAACGCCGTAGCGCTGAGCCACTTCGAAGGCCCGCAAGATTCGCACCGGATCCCCCCGCAGGTGTGCCGCATGGGGAATTTCGAGATGCTCATCCGTCACGCGAAAGCCATGTTCGACTTCCCGCAGGTGAACGTCTCGATCCGGGCCGAGAACACGGGCGCGGCACTGCTCCAGGACCAATTCGGCGGCATTCTGAATCACCCGGGCTGCCCGGTAGTAGTCCCGCATGAACCGCTCGACGGCGAGTTCCACGCCCTGCTCCTCCGCCCCCTCGTAACCAAGGCGAATGGCCACCTGCTCCTGGAGTTCAAAGCTCATCTGGTCGGTGCGACGCCCGGTCGTAATATGCAGCTCATTCCGAACCGTCCACAGGAAGTCGAGCGATCGCCGAAGGTCTGCCATCTCCGCGGCAGTCAACAGGCCGACATGGAGCAGGTCCTCGACGTCCCGTGCCGAAGGCTGTATGCCGCGCATCACCCAATACGCCGTGTGGTAGTCGCGTAAGCCTCCCGCCCCCTCTTTCACGTTGGGCTGAAGCAAGAAGAGGGACTCGCCCATTCGCTCGTGCCGGTTGCGAAGGTTTTCTTCCTGCTCCTCTACGAACAGTTGTTCGTTCGGAATAAACTCCCGGCGAACCCGGTCGGTAAACTCCTGGAAAAAGACTCCATCTCCACAAAGAAAACGCGCAGCGAGAACGCTGGTCCGAACGGTGAGGTCCTCCTGCCCCAGGCCAACGGTGTCCTCGATCGTTCTCGTGGCGCAGCCCACCTCCAACCCGGCATCCCACATCCAATACTGCAACCGCTCCGCGATCGAAACCACGTAGGGGGTGGGCCCACTCCGGTACAGCACCAGGAGGTCGACATCCGAGCGCAGCGACATCTCCCGGCGGGCATACCCCCCCACCGCGACGACGCAGAGGCCCGATTCGACGGGCGACTCGGCCGCAAGCAGGTTCTCCTCGGCCAACTCGAACAAGCGGCGAACCAGGCGGTCGAAGGCATCGGAGTTCGCCTCGTTGACGTGCCCCCCGGTTTCGCCCCCCCGGTGCAATTCCTCGAGGAAGGATCTCAACTCAACGAGGTAGCCTCGTACCCGGCCGGCCACCTCTCGATCGAGTTCGGATGTCGAGTGGCCGAGGAAGTCATGAATACCGCGAAGGTGCTCATCGATCGAAGGAGCCGGGCTCATCGCGTCCCCTTGGAGGCCAGTTTCGACGCGCGCGCGCGGTAGGTGACCAGGCCGTCCGCAATCCCATCGGCCAATGCCCCGAGGAAATCCTTGTCTCGGAGCAACTTCGCATCGCTCTTGTTGGTGAGAAAGCCGCTCTCCACCAGGATCGAGGGCATACTCGAGAGAAACAGGACGTAGAACGGTCCCGTCTTGACACCCAGGTCGGGGATGTCCTTCGACTCTCGTCGCACCTCCTTGACGACCGAGTCATGAACCACGTCCGCCAGGAGTTCGGAATGGGCCGATGCCTCCGAGACGCGGAAGCGCGCCAGTGTCCGTTGCAACGAGTCGACTTCGCTCCGCGAAATGCCGTTCTCTCGCGCGGCCACCCCCCGGTTGTGACGCTGATCCGCGACATCCAGGTAGTAGACCTCGATTCCCCGGGTGGCCCGCCGGGAAGAG
>JAZAOF010000029.1:0-8546 GCA_036228265.1 Myxococcota bacterium
GCATCGGAAGCGTCCCCCATCGAAATCGCTCGCTCGAGCAACTGGATCGCCCGTCCTGTTTTGCGCCGGGAGTATTCGACGAGGCCGAGGGCTGCGACGCGGGTTTCCGGGGGGCGAAGGCTCCGAGCGATCCGCTCGGCGCGGTCGCGTAGCCCCAGGCGGGCGGTTCGCTGGACCAGGTAGAGTGGGTCCCAATCTCCGGGAATTTCGCCAATCGGTTCAAAGTCGGAAAAGACCGCCTCGCGGCTCAATGTTTCCCCGGTATGCCGCATTAACCGCGGTGATCGTGACTGGAGAAGGTTTCGGTCATCGCGGTTGATCTCCGCCCCGGCGGAAAAATTGTGCGCGCCTTCTTCGTCCAGGATGAGCGCGGCGCCGATGTCTTCGGCAACGGCAATGCCGAGACCGGGGAAGACTTCCGGGCCCCTGGGCAGCGCCAGCGCCACGTTCTCTTCGAGTTCCAGGGGCTCCGCCGAGGCCAGGAGGAGGATGGCTCCGCCGCTGGGCTGGTAGACGCGGACATGGGGAAACACGTCGAGGAGCGTCGCGACCAGGGTGCGGACCAATTCGCCGTCGACGAAGCCAAGGCCCATCCATTGGACGAGGACGCCGTCGTTCGTAAGGTGGTCACGAGCCTCTTGGAAGAATTCGCGGGTGTAGAGGTTGGACGCGGCAACCGTCCAGGGGTGGGAGGGTTGAGAGATGATCAGGTCGTAGCGTTGCGCCGTGAGTGCCAACGCCGACCGGGCATCGTTGATCGTCACACGGACCCGCGGGTCGGAGAGCGGGTCGAGCCTTCGATGGCTCGCTGTAAGGCGATTGGCTTCGACGACCGCAGGCTCAATCTCGACCACGTCGACCTGTTCGAGGCTCCGGGGCAAATGTTCGAGAAGAGTGCCCCCACCGAGCCCGACGACGAAGGCGCTGCGGGCCTGCGGGCGTGCAAGCACGCCAGCCGCCCCGAGCCACTGGCCCATGGGGAGCGTTTGAGGGTGACTTCCCTTGGCCAGGATCAGCGCTTCGGGGAGTCCATTCGTGGTGAGGCGCCAACTGGCATTGACCTCGCGCATCATCACCGTCGCGCTGCGACCAACCTCGAAGTACACGATCGGCCCTCGCCCGGGTTTGTGTGTCAGCGGCAGGTTTCGAAGCAGCATCCAGGGCGTCGACGGGGGGACGAGGACGAGTGCGAGGATTCCGGCGACCGCCACCGCGAGAAGGACCCGGCGTCGCGCGGGAAGAAGAAAGGTCCCGAAAACAGCCAATAGAAAATTGGTTCCGACGCCGACGACCAGGCTCGCCACGAAACCCACGGCCGGGATCAGGAAGAAGCCCGCTCCAATGGCGCCGAGGATCGCGCCCACGGTGTTCCAGCTGTAAACGCGGGCACTCGCCGCGGTGGCCGAAGCGGATTCGAGTGCGAAAATTCGAATGGCAAAGGGAAAGGTGGCACCGATGCAGAGCGTCGAGGGCAGCAGGACTCCCGCTGCGATCAGCGCATCGCCGGTGAGAGCTTCGCCGGTCCAGGCCGATACGATGCGGGTCCATTCCGGAACGTTGTTCAAGAGGGAGAACGCGATCCAGGAAAAAAGAGCGGTTCCGAGTTGAGCCATGGCGAAGCCGCGGATCGACGTTTCTACCTCGCGGGCTCGGCGCGCGGCCAAGTACGAACCGATCGCGATCCCCGTGAGGAATGTTCCAAGCATCGTCGCGAACGCGTAGACGCTCCCCCCGAAAATATGTCCGAGAAGCCGCGCCCAGAGTACTTCGTAGGAGAATGAAACCGCGCCCGAGAGCGCAATCATGGGCAGAATCCAAGAGCGCCTACCGGGCGGTCGGGCCCAGGTCTTTTCCGGCGAGTGATCGCCCGCGGGAGGGAGCCATCTCGAGAGCAGGGCGGCGGCGGCGAATACGAGGGCATTGGAAGCGACGGCCAGGAAGATCGTCCCCTGTAGGCCCAGGGCCGGAAGAATCCAAAAACCGGTGAGCAGGGTTCCCGCGACGGCTCCCGCGGTGTTGATGGCGTAGAGGGCCCCGATTTTCGTTCCGATCTCGGAGTTGGATCGGACGACGTGGCGGGTCAGCAGCGGGAGCGTGGCTCCCATCAGGCTGGTCGGAACCAGGAGAATCGCCGTCGAGCAAACCAGGTAGAACAGGGCGCTCGCAAGGCCCCCTTCATCCGGCGGCATCCCCACCGAACTGAAAAATGCGGCATGCAGATTTTTTGCACCGGCGATTCCAAGGGGCACGGCCAGGGCCGAAACCGCAATCCCGAGTTCGAGGGCGGCGTAGGCCAGCACCGGGCGCCGAATCCGCGGGGCGAAGCGCGCGGCCAGTGCCGCGCCGCCAGCGAGCCCGCCCATGTAGGCTGCGAGCACCGTCGCGATGGCGAGTTCGGATGTTCCGAAGACGAAGGCGAACTGGCGGGTCCAGGCCGTCTGGTAGATCAGGGCCGCAAACCCCGAAACGAAAAAACAGAGCGAGACCAGCGCCTGGCCTCGTTGGTCCGCCGTGCTCACGATTCCGGGGTCACTTTGATGGACTGGGCGCCGGAGTTCGCGGGCAGGTTTTCGTCGAGAGCGTGGGCCCGCGCGAAGTGGGCTCGCGCGGCGTCGGGGTTGCCCGCAGCTTCGAGTGCGAGTCCGAGGCGATAGTGGGTCGAGGCACGCGGACCCCTTCCGCGCGCCGCGCTGAATTGCAGGGACTGCTTGAAGCTCTCGGCCGCCGCGGAATAGCGAGCCTTCTGCAAAAGGACAATCCCCAGCGCGTCCAGTGCATCGGGGTCTTGTTGCGAAGAGTCGCTCGCAGTTCGCGCCAGTTGTTCCGCGCGGTCGAGTTGCTCCCCGGTTTCTGCGAGAAGCAAGGCAATCTCGATGAGGACTGCGGGGCTTCGCGAACCGAGTTGGTAGGCGCGCTCATAGGCACGCAGCGCCCCCGGTCGGTCTCCGGTTTCCGAAAGGAGGTTCGCGTAGAGGACGTAGCGCCTTGGCCCCAGGAGTTTGAAACGCTCGCCCCGTTCGAGGGCGGCCAGGGCGGCCTCCCGGTCGCCGAGGGCGAACAACGACGAAAGCAGTTGCGGGAGCAGTCCGGGCAGATGCGGCTGTTTCTGGAACAGTTCTTCGAGTTCAGCGCGCGCCTCCGAGTGGTTTCCCGATTCCGCGAGCAGGCGTGCGTGGATCAACCGCAGTTCGGGGTCGCGAACGCCTCGCTCCTTGGCGCTCTCCAGGCGCTCGTGAGCCCGGTTTTCATCGCCGGCGAGGCGTTCCAGTGCCGCGAGTCGCGCCACGATCTGTGCGTTTTCCGGTTCCATCGCGAGGGCGTTCTCGAGCATGAAGCGGATCTGTTCCGGATTTTTTGGATCGGGTTCTTCCAGGCGGGCGAGTTCGAGGAGGGTGTCTATGGAGGCGTCGCGAAGAGTCATCGCGTGCAGGAGTACCTGGCGCCCACTGTCGGAACGGCCGATCTCGTAGAGACACCTCCCAAAAAGTCGTTTCTGGTGGTCGTTGAGTTCTTTCGCGACGTAGAGGACAGCAAATTCCGCAACGGCTCGTTTGCACTGGCCCGATTGAGAATACGCATGGGCCCGGAGGGGCAGCAGTCGCTGGCGTTGCCGCGGATCCGTTTCGATGGCCCGGGCGATTGCATCCAATGTTGCGGTGTAGTCGCGTCGCGACGATTCGGCGAAGGCCAGGAGAGTCAGGGCCTCGGGGTGCTCGCCGCCCTCGGCCACGCGGCGAAGCAGGGATGCAGCCCGAGCGACGTCGCCAGCGATCATGGCCCGCTTGCTTTCGGCGATCAGCGTGTTCGGGTGATAGGGGTATTCGTTCTTGAGGGCCTCCAGAATGGAAGAAGCGTCCTCCTGTTCCCCGGCCTCCTCATGGAGTTCGATCAAGGCACCCAGCAATTCGGGTCTCAGGATTTCGTTTTCCGAGTGCTCCTGGAGATACCGGAGCGCCACGTCCCGGCCCTCGACCGCGCGGAGGTAACCGGCATATCGGAGATGGACTTCCGGGTCTTCGGGCTTCGAGTCGAGCAGGTCGAGCAGGATCATTTCGCCGTCGCCATCGAGACGTTCGCGCAATGCGGCGAATTCGTCCCAGTGAGCCAGGTTTTCGGGCTCGAGTTCGACGAGTCGCTCGAGGGATTCGCGTTGAAGGTCATCCCGGTTCCACTGCCGAGCCAGTTTCAGTGCGAGCCACACGGCCCGCTTTTCGATGTACTCCGGGACTTCGGGGGCGACCGTTTCGTCGAGGATGGCCTTCCAGGCTTCTTCGGCTTGCCCCTCGTGGCCCTCCCAGAGACCATAGAGCCGTGCGCGTTCGGGCAGGGTCGACCAGGGGTCGCTGTCTGCACTCAGCCGGTCGAATTGCCCCAGGGCATGGAGGCCTCCCTCGTAGCGACTGTCCGCGACGGGCCTTTCGTTGCGCTGGTCCTCCTGGATACCGGCGATCAGGACCTGGCTCAAGACCCATTGCGCATCGGCCAGTTCCGGGTCGGATCGAATGCTTCGCCGAGCGGTTTCCAAGGCCTCGTTGAGCGTTCCCGAATCGGCCTCCAACTGGGCCTTGACGGCCAGGGCCGCAGCATGGTTCGGATGCTGGGCGAGGGTCGTCCCGATCAGTTGCCCAGCCCGAACCGGATCCCGGTGGGAGAGAAGCCGGGAGAGCTGGGCGGCGGCCTCGGTGAAACCTGGATCGAGAAAGAGGGCTTCTTCGTAGTAAAGGATGGCGTCGGACACGTCCCCCTGTTCGCGCAGGATCTCGGCAATCCGAAAGTTCAGGTCGGCGCTTCCGGGTTCGACGAGCAGCGCATTGCGAAGCTCAAGGACCGCCGCCGCGGGACCGGGGTCATCCGTAAGGGCCAGGCGTTCGGCCCGGGACACGTGCGATGCGACACGCTCCCGGTCGGAGTCGCAGGAGAACCCGCAGAATCCGGTAAGGATCGCGATCAGCGAAGTCGCGAGCGGGCGTGTCCAGCGAATTCGCCCGGGAGAAGACCCCATCTCGAAACCTAGGAGCCCTCCAGGCGGGTCAACTCAAGCTGGGCCTGCGGTCGCTCGGAAAAATCCGGGTCCTTCAGCGATTCACGCAGAAGTTCCTTGGCGCGATCGGTATCGCCCTGCCCCGCCACGGCCAGTGCCAGGTGATAGAGGATGGCGGCCGAGTCGGGGTCTTCCTTAAGAGCCGCTTCAAACGCGCGCGCTGCGTCCCTGGGTTGATCACGCTTCAGTTGGACCCAACCCAGGGTGTCCAATGTCGTTGCGCTCGGCCGCCCCCGGGCGGCGAGCATGGCCAGTTCCAGCGCCCGGTTCAAATCGCCCCCGTTCTCGGCGAGTTCCCAGGCCAGGTTGTTTGCGGCTTCGACATGACCCGGAGAAGAGCGAAGGGTTTGCTGAAGATAATCGATCGCGTCCGCGGTCTTCCCCTGGCGCATCGACAACTCGGCTGCAAAGAAGAGGGCGTCGGCCTTTTCGGCGCGCTGGCTCGCCTTCGCCGACTGCTGGGCCAGGTCGATCGCGGCGCCCAGGTCGCCCCCGGAAGCGGCCAATGAACTCAAGGCCAGCAGCGTCGAGGCGTGCTCGGGATCCAGGCCCAGGGCCTGTTCGAACGATTGCTCTGCGGCGCTGCGGTCGCCTGCTATCAATTCGATGCGGCCCTGGAGATCGAGCAGGTCGGCGGTCTCGGCGTCCTGCCCCGCTCGAGCCTTTCGAACGGCGGCCAGCGCCTCATCGGTTCGACCGATCGCCGTGAGGTCCTGGGCGAGTGCGCGCAGAAGGGGAAGCGATTCGGGTGCGCTGAGGTCGATTCCGCTTTCCTTGACGACAGCGATCGCGGCTTCGGGTCCCTCGGTGGCGCGGACCACCCCCGCGCGCTCGGTGACCGAAATCGGGGTGACGCCCTGTTTCTTCTCAAGGTCGTCGATCAGGCGGGTCGCTCCTTCGTATCGCTCGAGCGCCGTTGCGGCCCGGATCCCGACGATGTGGGCATCGGCTCCGGACAGGGGGCGGTCTAGGATATGACTGTCGGCGAATCCCAGTGCGGAGCCGTACTCCCCGAGTTCGAGGTGGATGGCAGCGAGGTGGAGGCCGGCGTCGGTGGCCGTGGAATCGATGCGCAGGGCCTCGCGGTACTCCGCAGCGGCTCGCTCGAGGTCTCCCATCTGCTCGGCCGCGCTGCCGGCCATGAACCTCGCCCCCGCGTTGTTCGGCCACAATCGGAGCCCCGCTTCGAAAATCTCGAGCGCGCCCTTGGCATCGTCGCGTTGGAGGCGAACAGCCGCCTTGATCAGGTTTCGATAGGCGGGCTCGCGGATCTGCTCGGCAAGCTC
This sequence comes from Myxococcota bacterium, assembly GCA_036228265.1. Taxonomy (GTDB): domain Bacteria; phylum Myxococcota_A; class UBA9160; order UBA9160; family UBA4427; genus CAJXIC01. The sequence continues at coordinate 6,328 of JAZAOF010000029.1, forward strand.
CAATGCCTTGTCGATCTCGCCTTCGGTGACGAGAAGGTCTGCGAGGGCGAAGCGGAGGGTTTCCGGCTGACCCGGGGTTCGGTCGAGCGCGTTTTCGAGAGCCTTTCGGGCTTTCGTAACGTCTCCCTGTCTTTGGTAGAACGTCGAGAGGGACTGCCATGCGGCCGCCGTATCGAAAAGATCGACGGCTTCAACGAGGACCGCCTCGGCTTCTTCGCTGCGCTTCTGTTCGATCAGGAGTTCAGCGAGGGAAGCGCGGGTGATGAAGTTCTCGGGCGATTCTTCGACAGCCTTTTGCCACATCGCGATGGCGTCGTCCGGACGGTCGAACTCGGTGTAGTAGTTCGTCGCGTACTGCATCACGATCGGCTGGTCCGGGAAGTTCTCGAGGCATTCCTGGTACTGGGCGTCCGCTTCTTCGGCCTTTTTCTGGCTGGCCAGGTGGGCGGCGAGGAGCGCGCAGGCCTTGCCCTGGGCGTTCGGGGCTTCCATTTCGCCCGCCGCCGAGATCATGTCCCGAAACGCTTGCTCGGCGTCGTCGAGTCGCTCGAGATCGGTCAACGCCGAGGCGCGGATCAGGAAGGCCTCGTAGTCGGATTCCCGGATCTCGAGCAGCCGTTCGGCGTCTTCGAGGGCGGCTTCGGGTCGGCCTGCTCCAATGTTGGCTTCTCCCCGGGTGTAGATCGCAGCCACCCGCTCGGGATCGATGGAAAGGACCTGGTCGGCGGTGCGAACCGCCTCTTCGTAGTCCCCGGCCTCGCTGAGCAGGCCCGCCAGAACGATGCCGGCCTCCACTCCGTATTCGTCGCTCTGGGCGGCTTTCTGGAGGGGCCAGATCGCGAGTCCGCTGCGGCCCGTCTGGACCAGGGCGACGCCGAGTCGGTAGTTGGCTTCGGCATTGATGGGATCGGTGTGGAGGAGCACCCGAATGGGCTCGATGGACGCTTCGAACTCGCCCGACCGATGGAGGGCTCGAATCTCCACGAGTCTCGATTCGCTGTCCTGGTAGCAGCCCGAGAGTTGGGCGCAGAGTGCCAGGAGGATTCCCAGGATGGCCCACCTTTGCGGTGAGCAGACCCTCCTGCGGCGCCCGGCGCTTGAAGAAGGGGAGAAAAGATGACCATTCGACATCATCGCACCAGTCGCCTCCGGCAGTTCGATTGGGTTTCGATACGCGGGGAGGGGGCATCATAGGCGCGACTGCGCCCGCTTCCAAATTTCGGAGTGGCCCGAAGCCGGGTTGACTCTCCCCCCGGAAAGGCGCCCGATCCGCTGCGTATCGAGGGCTCTTGCATCGGTTATCCTGGGCTTGAACCTGAATGGGAAAGTGCATCGAAGTTGCCGGTCCGCCGGGCTGTGGCGGAAAACACCCTGTCCTTTTCCCCGGGATCTTCGAGGGGAAAACTTTTCCGCATAAAAGGGAAATTCTTCGTCTGCGGTTGAGTGCCGGCCTGTCCCGGAAGAAGAATGATTCTATAAAAAGTAATAAATAACGGATACTTACGTTCAAATAATCCGGTGGACCAAGCTGGCACTGCAATTGCAGTATCCTGGGCCGACAGGAGGTTTAGGCGGGTAGATATTTGCATTTTCCGAGCATCGGATCTTGCTTGAGCCCGTACCGAGCCATTCATTTGTGTAGAGTGACTCGCAAAGTGACGAAGCACTCGAAGCACAAACCGTAAAGGGAAACACACCATGCGAAAGTTGTTGATTACAGCTGTATCCGGGTTATTGGCCTTAGGCCTCGCAGGAACGGCGCCGTCGGCTGGCACGTTTGACGCGTCGATCAGTACCACGGAGGTTGGCCTCGGTGCTCTGCCTCGGATGATGCTAATTGGCGAAGCGGGCAAGACCGCGACAATGGCGGCGGGTCCGGCGGTCACCACGGAAGCGAGTCTCTGGGTCACGTCGAACTACAATGCGGGCACCGCGATCTACACGGGCGTTCCGAACATCGACAACCTGTACTTCACCTTCCAGAACAAGGCCGGTTCGTTCGCGAATGGCCTCCTGCGTCCGAATCCGATCGGCCCGGGTCTGCTGGGTGGTGGTTCGGGGGCTGTCTTCGGTGGCGTCCAGGGAGCCAACGGCGTTTCGGTCCTGAAGGCCGGCTCGGTGTTCGTGGTGAACGTTCTGGCCGCAGGCAACGACCTGATTGCCCCGGCGTACACGCAGCCCTTCGAGCAGGTCGCGGGTAATACGATCGTGGGTCCGAT
>JAZAOF010000030.1:0-18805 GCA_036228265.1 Myxococcota bacterium
GGCCTCGCGTTCGATCGCGGCGCTGGCCAGGCGAAGGGCTTCGTCGGGTTGCTCGCAGAGTTCGAGAGCGAACGCGTGCATCGAGGCAAAGTGCGGCGAGTCGGCATTCTCTTCGGCGATGCGCTCGGCGTGTTCGAGAAATCTTCGCCCATTCCAGTACTGCCCCGTCAGGTAGTAGTGAAATTCAGCAACCTTGGCCGCCACCAGGTCCCTCGGCCATTCGCGCGTGATTGCTTCGCAGCGGTCCATTACGGCTTCGAAGTCGCCACGGAGCCACTCCTCGACGACTTTGATCCAGGCGAGTTCACGCGGTAGCCGAGCGCTCCGGCGAGCCCGTTCGTAGGCGACCTTCGATGCTTCGCGCGATGTTCGGGTGCATCCGTAGAGTTGGATGATCGCTGCATCCACCTGGGCGATGGGGCAGTCGGGATGCGCTTCGGCGGCCTGGAGAATGCGCCCGCTGTCGGTGCCCATCGAAAGCAGTTCGTCGCAGAATTCGTCGACCGCGTCGCGAGCCGCGTGACTTCCGGCCGTGATTTCGAGTCCCCGCGCATCGAGCATCGTCAATTCCGGTCTCCGTCCGCGAGGGGGAGATTGACGGCTGGGGGGGGGGTCGGCAAGAGCGCCGCCCCGCGTTTTCTCAATCGCCTTTGACGGGCTTGGGCGAATCCATCCGGGGATCGAGGTCGATGGATTCGATCTGCACCGGGATGTCGAACTTTTCGCGCGTCTTTTCAATCGCGTCGGGCACCAGGATCGAAGATTCCGCACTGGGGATCCGGTCGCGCGCGTCCAGGGAGTCGGTTCCCAGAGCCTCGGGGATTGCGGCATCGGTTGAGATCGCGGGATCGAGGTCGATGAGCGAGTCGATCAGGGTGTCGTCGACGATGGGTTCGATTTCGAGTTCGACCTCGAGTTCGACTGCGACTTCGGCCTCGGGACGGATTTCCACGCCTTCCAGTTCTCCGTCCACGATCGGCACCACGAGGGTCTCGCCCTTCTTCCCGCTCGGCGCGAGTAGGAGGGGTACCGAGGGCTTGCCGAAGTCGGATTTCTTCGGCTCGTCGGTCGGGAGACCGGGGAGTTCGATGGGTTCCCGGCTCCCATCGGGGGAGATCGGGGCTTGGGAATCGACCGCCGAAGAGGGGGCGAACTCGGCACGCCGGACCGCGAGGGTGTTCTGTCCCACCCGCCCGCCGGTGAGCCAGATCCGCGTATTGGCGGAAAGGCTCGCCAGTTCCGGGGCCTCTACCTGGATCCCCGCCAGTCGAAATCGGTCGGGGCCGATTTCGGGGCCGAGGAAACCTTCCACGGAAAGGGCTCGGAGTTCGGGAGCCGCATCGATCAGTTCGCGCAGTCCGGGTGCTCGGTAGGGAGCGATCGTTTCGTCGAGGAGTTCGATGCGCGAGACCACGATTTCTTCGTCTTCGTTCCGAAGTCCGCTCACATCGACGAGGTCACCGACCCGGGGAAGCGAAGAGGTGAGTTTTTCGCCCCCATTTTCCGAATGGCCCAGGAGGACCGTCTGGCCGCCCACGACGATCGTTCTGGACTCGGCATCGACGGATGCGACGGTCCCAATGACGGCGCTGAAAGCCTCCACGCTTCGTGCCCGCAGCCCTTCGGGAGTGTCCTGGGCTTGAATCCAGAGCACTTGTCCCACCGCGAGATCGCCGAGATCACTGGCCTCTCCGTTGCGTTGGTACCGGGTCTTCTCGCCCAGGGTAATCCGGACGCCATTGACACAGAGGCTGCCAAAGCGCGTGAGCGTCCCGTAGATTCCGGTGCCCCCGATTCCGTCTTCGTCCGAGATCCCCGTGCCCCCGATCCCGTCGGTACTCGAAATTCCCGTGCCGCCGATCCCGTCCTCGTCTGAATGCCCGGTTCCCCCGATGCCGTCGTCGTCGCCCGAGAGGCCGGTTCCGCCAATGCCGTCGGTTCCCGCGAGAACGTGGGCCCCTTCCAGGTTGCAGAGTCCCGCGGATTCGGCTGGCGACGCGCCGAGAACCAGCGCGGCGATCACTGCAGCGACCCACGCAGAGCGGTCAGTCATCGTCGCTTTCGTCCGGAGCGTCGAGTTGGTAGACGCCGAAGTTGAAGCGGCGAGTGGCACCGTCGCCTTGCTCGTCGCGCTGCTGAAGATCGCGTGCCCTCCGGTTCAACTTCTGGAGAAGGTCCATTCCCATTTTCCGACCGAGGTCGGTGAGTTCGGCCACGGACTCCTCGCTCAGTCGCCCGTAGTGGACACTGCGCTCGAGGCTCGGAGAGGCTTCGTCGCCGAGGTTGTTCGAAGCGACGGTCACGTGGTCGTGAAGGTTGCGACCGAAGAAGTGAACCTTTTCCTCGAAGCCGCGCTCCGGGATGAAGGCCCCCGCGACGAGGCACACCCGATCGTCGCCGTCGATTTCCACGACGCCCAGTCGCTTCCACTCGTCGAGAACCGCGCGGGCTCGGATGTCCGTGCTTACCGCGGCGACCAGTTCTTCAAAGCCCGGCTCCCCCGAGGCCGAAGGCGTGCGAGCGAGTGCCCGCGGTCGTCCTTCGCCGTCGAGAAACGCCGCGTCCGTGGTCCAGCGTGCGACCAGGCGTGCGCCCAGCGAAACCGAAGCCGGGGGCGTGTAGGGCCCGTCGTGTTCGTCCCTCAAGCGGCGGACGTCCTTGCGGTGAACGCCCGTGAGGAGACTGATCCGGCTGTCGGTCTGGCGTTTCGCGTCCAGCGCGAATTCGCGCTCGGCGGTCTCCACGTAGACGCCCTTCAGAAGCTCGGAGAAGTAGCGGTGGGTGATGCGGTGCCGCAGAAGCAGGCCGACCAGCGGTCTCAAAAGGTGCCGCAGGGCTTTCACCAGGGCGGGGGAGGGTGCGCCTTCGGTGGTTTCAGGAGTGTCGGCCACGGGATCTCCCCCGGTGCGGGCCGTCCCCGGTTACCCGGTATCGGCCCTAGTCATTTGTGGGAAATATTACCATTAATTGATGGTTCCGCACGCCGAACGGTTCCTTCCCAATTCCCAGAAAAATAAAAAATCCTATTAAAACGAGGTCTTGTCTCTCTATTTGCGGACAGCCCGCGAGTTGTACCGAAAAAAGTTCTTGACGTGGGAAATATTCCCATTAATGTGGTTTCAATGGGAAAAAATCCCACGCAATGATTTTCCGGGAAACCCCCGGCAAAAGGAGGAACGGAGAGATGTTGGTTTCACGAATACTGGTGGCTGTGCTGGTAGGGCTCCTGGCAGTCGGGCCCGCCTTCGGTCGCACGAGCGCGATCGATTCGTGCCAGAAGCGAATTCACGACGTAGACCCGTCGCGGTCGCTCTTCGTCACGGAGCGGGCGGTTCTCGAACACCCGGACATGTTCACGTTGGAGGATCTGCTCAACGAGATCGCGGAGGATTCGGGCGACCCGACTCTCGACGCGCTCACGATCTGGAAACAGTGGTGGGACACGCAGAACGAGGACATCCCGGGGGAGAGCCTCGAACTGGGTGCCCACTGCGACGACCAGGTCGATCCGCAAGATCCCAGTGTCCGGACGATCAATGGGTTTCCGATCGACTGCCCGCGCAATGAGGGACGGGAGGTTGGATTGAATCCGTTCGGCGGCGATGCGGCCCACTACGCGTTGATCGCCCTGGTCAATCGCTTCGACCTGGCCCCGGAGAAGGGCGAGAATTGCGGGGAGTACCGCGCGATCTTCGCCCGGGTCGGGGGATCGGGGGGCGGTTCTGGCGGTGGTGGAATCGATCCCGGTGGCCTTGGAGGCCCCGTCCCCATAGACGCGGTTTTGAAAGGCGACCCGATCGGGACGCGTTCGCAAGGCGCGCAAGACGCAGAAGGCTCGGAGAGGGGGGGCGTGATTTTCGCAGGGGATCGAAATCTCGTGATCTTCGAAGCGGTGCTGCCCAACCCGAGTCGGCGCTGCGGTCTCAACGGGTGCCGCGCAATTGCCGAGCACTGGGAGAAATTGTCGACGCAGGCGTTTGACGATCCCGGGGACCGGGCTCGGGCGCTGAAGACGTTCTTCATCGACGGTCTCGAAGAGAAGAGGGTCGAGCCGGTCGTCAAGCTCGCTCACTATTCGAAAGGGACGGGACAGATCCGAACCAATCAGTTCATGAGCAGCGACTTCAGCGACGAAACGGTGCTTCCCCAAGAGTGGCAGCTTCGCGAGTTCAAGCTGGCCCAACTCTGCACGGCGGGGCCCAACCCGCGTTGCAAGCTCCGCGTGGTTCCCGTGAGCGTCAAGGTCAACCCCTTTGTCGGGCTCTTCGGGACGGAACACGCCTCCAGCGCGGCGTTCAAGGACGACTTCGTGGACCAGGTGGTCAATTTGAGAAAGCGAAACCTGAACACCTTCGGGCTGCAAGTGAAGAACCTCTACAACGCCGGCCAAAGCACCTCGGAAGACGACCGGGAATTCTACACGGACATGCTGGTTAGAGAGCCCGATGCCCAGTTCGAGCGGGACATCGAAGCGGCGGCATTCCCCGCCAATCTCAGCGCGGCGCAGATTTTGAACCGGGCCCACGTCAATTCGTGTGCGGGCTGCCACGAGCCCATCGACACCGATCTCGGAGATGGTCTCGTGTGGCCCGGCTCGCTCAGGTTCACCCATGTCAGCGAGTCCAGTGAATCTCCGCCTGGACACTTCGAGATCTCCGAAGCGTTGCGCGACGTCTTCCTGCCCCACCGGGAAAGGGTTTTCGAGCGCTACCTGAATAACCGGCCCTGTCGGAAATGTACACCGGCCTACCTCGCGGGCAGCATGGAGCCGGTGTCCACCCCCTCGTCTGCGATCGTCGTGGGCGAGGGGGAATCGCTCACCATCCGCAGCGACGAACTCCAGGCACTCGATGCCGCGCTGAAGGAGGGCGTTTCGGAAAGAAACCTGGGAGGAAGCTCTCGCGTTCACTGACAGGCCGTTCTGTTCCGGCCTCGACGGCCCGTGTCGCTTCGGCGGCGCGGGCCGTTTTTCATTCAGGCGTCGTTGTGGCCGGTCGCCTGCAGGCGAAATTTCAAGACCTTGCCCGACGCCGTGCGGGGGAGAGCGGCTTCGGCGCAAAACTCCTTGGGAATCTTGAACCCGGCCAGTCGCTCTCGGGCCCAGGTCCGAATTGCTTCGGCGTCGAGCGGGCGATCCGGTTCGAGAACCACGTGGGCTCGGCCGACCTCCCCCCACTTTTCGTCGGGGATCCCCACGACGGCCACCTCTCGGATGTCTTCGTGTTGAGAGAGGACTTCTTCCACCTCGGCCGGGTACACGTTCTCGCCCCCGGAAATGATCATGTCCCGGGTGCGCCCTACCAGGGTGAGGAAGCCCTCCTCGTCGGCGTAGGCCAGGTCGGTCGTGCGGAGCCATTCGCCGCGAAGGGTTTCGGCCGTGTCTTGCGGGCGATTCCAGTAGCCCAGCATCGTGATCGGACCCCGAACGACGATTTCGCCGACTTCGCCCGCGGCACAGTTCTGCCATTGAGACGGCTCCCGGTCGAGCGTGCCCGGCACCACGATCCGGATCTCGGCGTTCGCAACGGGGCGTCCCACGCTTCCGGCCTTGCGGACCGCGTCGCGGCCTTCGAGGCAGGTCAGCACCGAGGTCTCCGTTTGGCCATAGCCCTGTTTCAGGACGAGTCCGTATTTCTCGAATCGATGGATGATTTCGGTGGAGATCGCCGCCCCGGCGGTGAATAGAAAGCGGAGCGAATCGAGATCGGGCAACCGCCCCCGGGATCGGCGCTCCTCGAGCGATTCGATCAGCGCGAGGTACTGGGTCGGGACTCCTCCGAGATAGGTGAGGCGTTCGCGCTCGACGCGGTCCCAGACGGCTTCCGGCTCGAAGTCCGCATGGAAATGGATCGATGCGCCGGTGTAGAGAACGGGCAGGGCAAGGATGTTGAGCGCGAGAGAGTGGAAGAGCGGGGTCATCGCGAGAACGCGGTCGTTTTCGCGGATTCCGAAGTAGTGCTGGGCATTGATCGAGTTGTAGAGGGTCTTCCGGTGGGGGAGGAGAGCGCCCTTCGGTTGTCCGGTCGTGCCGGAGGTGTACATGAGGGTCATCGCGGCTTCGCCGGAGAGGTCTTCGATGCCGGGGTCCGGCGGGGTCTCAGCGAGGGCTTTTTCGTACGAGTCCCTGGCGCCCCCGACCTCCAGGGTTCGCGGGGCGCCTTGGCTCTGTTCGCGCGAAGCCGTCACCAGGGGGGAGAACTCGGCGGAGTGGATCACCAACGAGCAGCCGCTGTCGTCGAGAAGAAAGGCAATCTCGCGGGGCGAAAGGCGCCAATTCACCGGAATCCCGATAGCGCCGACCTGGGCCAGGGCCATCACGCTCTCAATGTAGACGTGTCCGTTCTTGAGGAGGAGTGCGACGCGTTCGCCGGGGCGGATGTCCTGAGCGCGCAGCCAACCGGAAAGTCTCCGGGAGCGATCGGCCAGACCGCGGTAGTCCAGCTTCCCCTCGGGATCAACGATGGCGATGCGATCGCCAGCTTCAGCCGCCCAGCGCGCGATCCAGTGGGCGATATTCGGCACAGGTTTCGGCACGGGTTCGTGGGATAGCGGAATCCACCGGCGGTGTCTCACCGCATTCGTGGCGATGATCCCGGTGGCGGGTATGCTCGGGGCGGAGTCTTCTACAGCCCTGGAAGATCGTCGGGGAGATGGAGCCGGGGGGGGTGGATTTGACGCGTTCGACGGCCCGCAGCGTCGGGTGGGCCCTTGTACTTGGCGTTCTGGCCGCGATCGGCCCGTTTCGCCCTTCGGGGTGGAAATCGGGCCTGGTCGCCGGGGTCCTCGTGGGCGTCGGCGTGTTGGCCTTTCGCTACTGGCGTCGCCCTCGCGCCCAGGAGCCCGACCCGAACGTAAGCGTCCGGGAAGCGCTCCAGCAGTTCTGGCATGAAGTGCGCCGGGTTCCGATTTCGGCCGTCCTTGTGCTCGTCGCCTTCGTCGTTCTCTTTCAGCCGTCTGTCGAATGGCTGATCGCCCAGTGGAGAGCGGGGATCTGGCAGAACGGTCACGGGTTGGTCGTGCCCGTTGCCATGGTCTACCTCGGCTACCGGGCGCTGCGGGGGGAAGGAGGCCGGCCGGCGGAAGCCTCGGCCTGGGGCTTTGCATTCCTGATCCCAGGGCTGCTGTTGGCGGTGGCCGACGCGTCTCTCCATACCCGTTACCTGGCGGCTTTTGGACTGGTCCTCACGCTTCCTGGCTTGTCCTTGTTGTTTCTTGGGTCTCGGAGGACCGGAAAACTGGTTCTTCCGCTCGTTCTCGCGCTCTTCATGCTGCCGGTTCCGTATACGCTCTCGGATGAGATTCTCTTGCGCGATTGGACGGTGACCGGAAGCGAATTCGTCCTGCGTGCTGCGGGGTTCTCCGTTCTCCGGAACTACACGGTTCTCGTGTTTCCCCATTTCAGTCTCGACGTGACATATGCCTGCAGCGGATTTTCGGGGTTCTACGCCGGAGCCTTCACGAGCGTAGTCCTTGCCGGCTTCGCCCGTCCGTGGTGGAGAAAGGTCGCGCTCATCCTGGCCATCTATCCGACGGCACTTGCGGCAAACGTTCTCCGCGTCGTGATCCTGAGCGTGCTTGTAGACGATTATGGGCTCGGCGTGTTGGAGACCGATCTGCATCCGATCTCGGGAGTGGCCGTCTTCGCCCTGATCCTCGGAGTGATGAGTTTCATCGCCGGTCGTCGAACGCTCAAGGAGATGTTTGGATGACCCCGATCTCCAATCGGTACGGCCCGATTCTCCTGGTCCTGTTCGTGGCGGCGTGTGGAGCTTCCTGGTGGAGTTCGGGGGAGGATTATCGCGAAGACGATTGCACGTCTCCCGAGGTCTTCCGGTCGCTTCAACTCGTCGAGGGAACCCGGAGCGTCGAGCAGAGGACGGAATTTATCACCGGCCCCCGGATCCAGTGGACCCAGGGCGAGGTAGATCGTCGATCCAAGAGGGGCACGTTGAGCATGACCTTTCGGGTGCTCAGGACCTTCGACCCGTACTACCTCCTTGTGCGTCCCAAGGCACTCATGCCCCGGGGGTTTTCCGCGGACTGGGAGAGGGTGGCCGATGTCCGAAGCGTGGGGCCCGACTCTCCGATCCGGATTCTTTTCAAAGATCAAGGCCCGGAGGTGGGATTGATCGCCTACACGTATTTCTACCGGGGGGAGTCCGTGATCGGACCGTTCACGGCGGTTTTCGAGGCCGCCCTGCGCTCCTTCCTCGAAAAGACACGTCCCATTTCCGTGGCGCTGGTTTACGGAACCGCGCCGAAGAGCGAAGTTGCGCTGCTTGAAGCCGATGCCATCGCATTCCTGGAGGCCGTGCGAGACCACTACCGGGCGGCCTGCGGTCCGAAGTCGTGACTCGACCGCCGCAGCCCGGAGCGGAGGTCGCCGGGGCGAAATGATCGAGCGGCACGCTGCGACGAGACGAATCCGCCGGGAGGTGATCCGAGCCCTGTCGGACCGTCCGCTCCTCGGCCAACGGCTCCTGGTCGCGGCTTCGGGGGGCATCGACTCGACCTGCCTGGCCCACGTGCTGGCGGAGTTGGCCGTCGATGGAGACTTCGAAGTCGCCCTCGGGCATGTCCACCACGGATTGCGGGGCCGGGAGTCCGACGACGACGCCGCCGCCGTTTCCGCCTTGGCCCAGGACCTCGGAATTGCGTACCGGTTTCAGAGAGCAGAGCCCGGTGTGGTCCGTTCGGGGCGGTCGAGCCGCGAGAGACCGACGCTCCAGGAGGCGGCCCGCGCCGTGCGCTACGACGCCCTCCGGTCGATGGCCTCGGAATGGGGCGCGACCCGGATTGCGACCGCCCATACGGCGGACGACCAAACCGAGACCGTTCTACTGAGGATGCTGCGCGGAGCCGGCCCCGATTCGCTCGCCGGGATCCCGGTTCGATCCGAAGAGGGGCGACTCGTTCGACCGTTGTTGGGTGTCGAAAGGGAGGAGCTCAAGGTCTACGCCGCGGAGAACCGACTGTCCTGGCGAGAGGACAGCTCCAACGCGTCGTCCGACTACGCGCGTAACCGGCTTCGAAATCAGTGGATCCCGGGTCTCGCCAAGGATTTCAACCCGCGTCTGAACCAGGCGATCCGAAGGTTCGCAGAGGCGGCGGCCCGAGATCGCGCGTGGCTCGAGGAGTTGGTCGAGGGGGAGTTTTCCCGGCGATTTCACCGGGAGGCATCCGGGGGCTGGATGGACTGCGAGGGCTGGGCGGGACTTCCCGACGGGCTGGCCCTACGGCTTGCCCGCCGCACTCTCGGGGACCTCGAACTGGGTCGGGACGTGACCTCGGCCCACCTCGAGCGGATTTCGGCCTTCCTGGGTGCGAAAACCGCTCCGGGGGAGCTTGAACTTCCAGGGGGGCTACGCGTGCGTCGTCAGGGAATGCGCGGGTGCTTCTACCGGGTGCAGGGGAACCGCTCATGCTAAACTCGGGTCGAAGGTTCTAGAAGAGAAAACGGTGCGAACTCGGGCTCTTGGCGGTCGAGAGGGCCTGGGCGAAAAAGCCCACGACCTTCGGGTCCGCGGGGCAAAAACGAGTCGGCGAAAACCGCCAGCGCATCCCCAGATCGTGGAGCAATCGTGAACAACCAGTTCTACAAGAACATGGCGCTGTGGTTGGTGGTCCTTGTCTTCATCTTGATGTTGGTATCGATGATGAAGCAGGAGGGAGGGGCGACTCCCGAGGTCGCGTTCAGCGAGTTCGTGAGCGAAGTGGATGATGGGCGGGTCGAAGAGGTGGTGATCGAAGAAGACCAGATCCACGGCCGCTACCTGGACGGCAGTGAATTCTCCACCTACGCCCCGGCCGTGACCGAGGACCTCCTGGCGCGACTGCAAAAGCAGGACGTGAAGGTCACGGCCCGCCCGAAAGCGGAGTCGAGTTTCTGGACCCAGATCCTGATCATGTGGTTCCCGCTCCTGCTCTTCATCGGTTTGTGGATTTTCTTCATTCGGCAGATGCAATCGGGCGGCGGCAAGGCGATGAGTTTCGGCAAGTCGAAAGCCCGCCTGCTCACGGAAAACGAACAGCGCGTTACGTTCGAAGATGTTGCTGGGATCGAGGAGTCGAAACTCGAACTGGAGGAGATCATTGCGTTCCTCCGGGAGCCCAAGAAATTTACCCGCCTCGGCGGAAGGATCCCGAAGGGCGTTCTCCTGGTGGGACCGCCAGGGACGGGCAAGACCTTGTTGGCTCGAGCGGTGGCCGGTGAGGCTGGGGTTCCCTTCTTTTCGATCTCGGGCTCGGATTTTGTCGAAATGTTCGTGGGAGTGGGCGCGTCCCGTGTTCGCGACCTCTTCCAACAGGGAAAGAAGAACGCCCCCTGCATCATCTTTATCGACGAGATCGACGCCGTGGGGCGACATCGAGGTGCTGGACTGGGAGGCGGTCACGACGAGCGCGAGCAGACGCTCAATCAGCTTCTCGTCGAGATGGACGGCTTCGAGAGCAATGAGGGGGTGATCCTGATTGCCGCGACAAATCGTCCCGACGTGCTGGATCCCGCTCTCCTCCGCCCCGGGCGTTTCGATCGGCGGGTGGTCGTGCCGCGTCCGGATCTCCGGGGGCGCCTCGCGATCCTCAAGATCCACACGCGCCAGGTTCCGGTCGGGGACGACGTGGAGATGGAAAAGATCGCGCGGGGCACGCCGGGCTTCGTCGGGGCTGACCTTCAGAACCTCGTCAACGAGGCCGCTCTCCTGGCGGCTCGGCGTGACGCGCAGCGGGTCGCGAACCGGGATTTCGACGAAGCCAAGGACAAGGTCATCCTGGGCACCGAGCGTCGAAGCCTGGTGATGAACGAGGAGGACCGGAGAATCACCGCCTACCACGAATCGGGGCACGCGTTGGTCGCGTTGCTGACTCCCGATTGCGACCCCGTCCACAAGGTGACGATCATTCCGCGCGGAATGGCGTTGGGGGTTACCCAGACACTTCCCGAAGAAGACCGCTTGAACTACACCCGCGACCAGATCGTGGGGATCATCCGGCACGCCATGGGAGGGCGGGCGGCCGAAGAACTCGTCTTCAACCAGTTTACGACCGGCGCATCCAATGACCTCGAGCAAGCCACGGACTGGGCCCATCGAATGGTGTGCAAGTACGGGATGAGCACGAAACTCGGCCCGGTCAGCTTTGGTGACGACGGAGGAGATGTCTTCCTGGGGCGGGATTTCGTGGCTCGGAAGGACTACAGCGAGAGTACCGCGAGAGAAATCGACGAAGAAGTCGGGGCACTCTTGAATGGTCTCTATGCCGAGGCCAAGGACATGCTTGCCGAGCACCGGGATTTGCTCGACCGGACGGCGACGGCGCTGCTGGAACGGGAGACCCTGGATGGCCGTGACCTGGCGACCTTGAAGCGAGGCGAGGAACTTTCCGATGTCGGCTCGTTGCTTTCGGGAGTCGATTCGGGGGATTCGAAGAAGACGGGCCGGGACAATCCCGAGCAGGATTACCCGGGCGGCGGGATTCCCGACCCCGAACCCATCGTGAGCTGAGGTCGGCGTTTCGTGGTCTCCGCATCGATTTTCCTGGAGGACCGCGTCACGGTGATGGGAATCGTGAACACCACGCCCGATTCGTTTTCCGATGGCGGGGAACTCTTTCGCGGTTCTCCCCCCGAACTCGACGTCGACCGTGCGGTCGAGGTGGGATGCGAACGCGTCCGGCAGGGGGCGCACCTGCTCGACGTGGGAGGCGAGTCCACGCGGCCCGGTGCGGAAGCCGTGTCGGCCGCCGTCCAGATTCAGCGCGTCGTTCCCGTCGTGGAGGGGCTCGCGAAGCGCGTGGCCGTTCCGATTTCAGTGGACACGCGCTCTGCGGAAGTCGCTGCGGCTGCGCTGGCGGCCGGAGCTCGCGTGGTGAATGACGTTTCGGGACTGGCCACCGACGGAGTGCTGGCCGAGGAGGTCGCCCGAAGCCACGCGGTTCTCATCCTCGGCCACATGCGCGGCGAACCCGCGACGATGCGCTCGTTCGCGGATTATGACGATTTGTTCGAGGACGTCGCCTGTGAATTGGAGGCCGGACTGTCGCGAGCGACGGACGCGGGAGTCCCGCGCGAGAGTCTCGTCATCGATCCCGGAATCGGCTTCAGCAAAAGCGCCGAGGACAGTTACCGCCTGCTGGGCAGTGGAGACTGGTTTCGCGAGCGCCTCGGTTTGCCCGTCCTGGTGGGACCTTCGCGAAAATCCTTTCTCGGCGGCGTTGCGGGAGATTCCGTCGAGCAACGCGACGAGGCGACCTGGGCCGCGTGCGCCATCGCGGCGTTTGGAGGGGCGAGCGGCGTGCGGGTCCATGAGCCCGGCGGAGCACTGCGCGCTGTAGCGATCGGTCGAGCGGCTCGCGGGACTTCTCCGCGGTCGACTGTTGGAGCCGCCTGATGGATTCCGTGTGGAGTACGTTCAGTGAACTCTGGACCTTCATCGCGACCAATTTCGAGCCCTCGCGAGACATCATCGACCTGACGTTGGTCGCGCTGGCGATCTATTGGCTTCTGTTGCTGATCCGCGGGACGCGCGCTGTGCAAATCCTGGTCGGTCTCGCGGTTTTGTTCGGGTTGAGCCTGGCCTCGGAGTTCTTCCAGTTCGCGACCGTGGGCTTGATTCTCGAAAATTTCCTTTCGTCGGCCGTTCTGATCATCATCGTGCTGTTCCAGCACGACATTCGACGCGCGTTGGCCCGAGTGGGACGGGGGTTCTTTCCCTCGGCCTCGGCCGAACAGCACTTTCAAGTGGTCGAAGACGTGGTTCGGGCGGCCCAGTTCCTGGGGCAGAAGCGCGCCGGGGGGCTCATTGTTCTCGAGCGCGAAACGACGCTGTTGGATCAGGTCGAAGCCGGCACGCCGGTGGATGCCGCGGTCTCGCGCGACCTCCTGGTGTCGATATTTCTCCCCGGGGCGCCCATGCACGACGGGGCGGTTGTCGTACACGAGGGACGGATCTCCGTGGCCGGGGCGATTCTCCCGCTGGCCCGAGCGACGGAAATACCCGGTGGCGTCGGGACGCGTCACCGGGCCGCGGTGGGTATTACCGAAGAGACGGACGCGATCGTGGTCGTCGTCTCCGAGGAAACCGGGAAGATCTCGGTCGCGATGAGCGGGGACCTCCTCCAGGGGGTGGACGCCCCGCGGTTGCGGGTCGTTCTGCGCGAGATCCTGGGCGGAGAACGGCGCGAGTTGCCGGCCTCGGTCGACCTGCTGCATGCACCGGATGCCGAACCTCCGGAGTCGGGTACGCCGAAGTCGCCGGTGGGGGCCGAGGGCTAGGGTGGCGCGCTCCGGGGGAAACGTACACGTCGGCTTCTTGGTGCTGGCCATTGCCATCGCTTTCGTTCTGTGGACGGTGGCACACGGCACTTCGCCGGTAGAGGTCGCCTTTGACGTACCGATCGAGGTGCACGGACTCGACGAGGAACTGGTGATCATCGACCAGAGCGTGGGAGCGGTAAATATCCGCGTGGCCGGTAGCCGGGCCGCGCTCAACAACGTGACCCCGGGGCGACTGAGTTATCCGGTGGATCTCGAGGGGAGCCAGGACGGAGAGACCGACCACGAGGTGAACCTCGCCAAGCTCGATTTGCCGCTGGGGGCCCGGGCGGTGAGCCACTCGC
Source organism: Myxococcota bacterium (assembly GCA_036228265.1). Lineage (GTDB taxonomy): Bacteria > Myxococcota_A > UBA9160 > UBA9160 > UBA4427 > CAJXIC01. The sequence goes on from JAZAOF010000030.1 coordinate 13,615, forward strand.
CTTCTCGTCTCCAGTTTCGCCTCGAGGATCGCGGTCGAAAGTCCGTCAGCGTTCGGGTCGATCTCGAGGGAGAGCCGGCTCCGGGGTTTCAGTTGGCTGGCGTGGCCGTTGAACCGAAGCGTGTCTGGCTGAGCGGCGCGAGAAGCCAGGTTCTTCGCCTGAATGAAATCATGACGGAACCCATGGATATTTCGGGGATCACCGAGACCCGGGAGCAGGAAGTGCCTCTTCTGCTCGGGGGCAGTAACGTGTGGCTTGAAGAGAATGTCCCCGTGAAGGTCGTGGTCGCCGTGGAGGCCGAACCGGTTCCCGACGAGGCGCCGGAAACGGAAGACGGGGTGAAATCCAAGCCGTCGGAGGAGGCGCCCTCATGAGCGACAACAGCCGGAACCTGTTCGGAACCGATGGGGTTCGGGGAACGGCCAACGTCCACCCGATGACCCCCGAGATCGTGCTCTCGCTGGGGCAGGCCGCAGCCCACGTCTTCCGCACGGGAGAGAAGAAGAGCCACCGGATCCTGATTGGAAAGGACACGCGGCTCTCCGGCTACATGTTCGAAGACGCGCTGGCCGCGGGGATCAGTTCGATGGGGGTCGATGTCATCCAGGTGGGGCCGATTCCGACCCCGGGCCTGGCGTTTCTCACCGTCGATATGCGTTGCGACGCCGGAGTGATGATCACGGCGAGCCACAATCCCTACCAGGACAACGGCGTCAAGTTCTTCGGACGAGATGGCTTCAAGTTGGCCGATGATATCGAGGAGAGGATCGAAGGCCTCGTTGGCTCGAGCGAGTTGGTCGACGCGAGGGCGGTTCCAGACGCGCTGGGCCGGGCGCGACGGATCGATGATGCCGGGGGGCGCTACGTCGTCTTCTTGAAGAATACGTTTCCGCGCGCGAGCGTTCTCGACGGCGTGAAGGTCGTTCTCGATTGCGCCCACGGAGCCGCCTACAAGGTCGCTCCCACCGTCCTCGAAGAACTCGGTGCCGATGTCCATCTCGTGGGCGCAGAGCCCGATGGTCGCAACATCAACGCCGGCGTCGGTTCCCTCTACCCCGAGCGCATTGCCGAGAAGGTGCGCGAAGTCGGCGCCGACGTGGGGGTCGCCCTCGACGGGGACGCCGACCGCGTGATCCTGGTCGACGAAACCGGGCGAATCCTCGATGGCGACGAGGTGATCGCGATGGCGGCCCGCGCTCTCTTCGACCGCAAGCAACTTCGCGGTGGTGGAGTCGTGGCGACGGTGATGAGCAACCTGGGTCTCGAGAAATGGGTCGAGAACCTGGGCCTCGACCTGGTGCGGACTCCCGTGGGAGATCGTTACGTGGTCGAAGCGATGCGTCGCGGGGGCTACAACCTCGGCGGCGAGCAGTCGGGACACCTCGTGTTCGGCGATCTCACGACGACGGGAGACGGGATGATCACCGCGCTCCAACTGTTGGGGCAGATTGTGTCCGAGGGGCGATCGCTCTCGGAGTTGACCGCCGGGTTCGAGCGTTTTCCCCAGGTATTGTTGAATATTGAAGTCGCGGAGAAGAAGTCTTTCGAGTCGATGCCTTCCCTGCAGGCCGCGATTCGGGACGTGGAGAGTTCCCTGGCGGGGCGCGGTCGGGTTTTGATTCGCTACAGCGGAACGGAGTCCCGGGCGCGAGTGATGGTGGAAGGCGAGCAGCAGGACCAGGTCGAAGCACTGGCCGAGCAACTCGCAGACGAACTCCGGCGATCTGTCGTCGACTCCTAGGGGGAGAAACCGGGCAGGGTGAGTCCTGCCGGAGGAGGCCGAGTGATCGTCGCTCTGGGAATCGAGTGCATCGACAGCGAGCGTTTCGAGAGAGCCGTGCTTCGCTGGGGAGACCGGCTGCTCGAGCGCCTCTTCAGCGACGAGGAACAACGGGCCAGTGGTACCGGCCGGCGTCGGCACGAACGCCTGGCCGCTCGTTTCGCGGCCAAGGTCGCCGCGCGCAAGGCTCTTTTCGGGGCACCGGTTTCAGGGGCGACGCGCTGGCGCGATTTTGAAGTCGACCGGGAGGCCACGGGAAGGCCCTCCCTTCGGTTGCACGGGGCCGCGCACCGTCGTGCCGAAGCCCTTGGGATCGTTCGGGTCCACCTGACCTTGACCCACGACGCACCCGCGTGTGTCGGACACGTCATTCTCGAGGGATCCGATGGCTGAGAGATTCGATGCCCCGGGGAGGGTGTGGCCCTTGGTGGGCGCGGCAACGATGCAGGCTCTCGATCGCCATACAATCGACGATCTCGGGGTTCCCGGCGAGGTGCTGATGGAGAGTGCTGGCCGCGCGGTTACCGAGGTGGCCCTTCTCGAATTTCGCACGCTTCCCGGAGCAACGGGCGTGCGGATCGTGTGTGGCACGGGCAACAACGGGGGAGACGGGTTTGTCGTGGCTCGTCATCTCGCCCAGGCGGGCGTGGCCTGCCGGGTCGAACTGGTCGGGGAGCCCGACCGTCTTTCCGAGGACGCCTCCCGGAACCTCGCGCGGGCAAAGGCGGTGGGTGTCGAAGTCGACGGCCGGGAGATGCCCGGTCCCGCCGTCTGGGTCGATGCCCTCTTCGGGACCGGGTTGTCCCGAGAGGTCGAGGGGGCGGCGCGAGAGGCGATCGGACGAATGGAACGGGCCCGCGAAGAAGGTTCTCGGGTGGTGGCCGTCGACGTGCCCTCCGGCCTGGATGCCGATTGCGGCCAGGTGTTGGGCGCAGCGGTTCGAGCCGATCGGACCGTGGCCATCGGACTGCCCAAACTGGGGCTTGCGCTCGAACCCGGGCGCTCGCTCGCAGGCAAGATCAGCGTCGCCCGCATCGGGATCGCCGATCGCGCACCGGGAATCGAGCCCGAAGCGCAACTCTGGTCGGCCACCCAGGTCGGGACCGTTCTTCCTGAACGCCCGGCGGTTGGGCACAAGGGGACGTTCGGGCACGTGTTGGTGGTTGGCGGCTCAGAGGGCAAGACCGGGGCTGCGGTATTGGCCGCAGCGGGGGCCGGTCGCAGCGGTGCCGGTCTCGTAACGCTGGCCTGCCCGGAAAGCCTGAACCCGATCCTGGAAGCCAAGTGTACTGAGGCGATGACGGTTCCCGTTCCCGAGACTGGGGAGAAGGGGTTCAGTAGCCGGGCCGTTGAGACGCTTCTTGAACTGGCCCGGGAGCGCAGCGTTGCGGTTCTTGGGCCGGGGGTCGGGGCGTGCGATGAAGTACGGGCTGCAATGCGAACGCTGGCGGAGCGCATGGACGTCCCTCTCGTGCTGGACGCCGAGGGGCTCACGGCGTTGGAGGGGCATCTCGAAATCTTGAGCGAACGAACCGCGCCCACGTGGATCACTCCCCACCCGGGGGAAGCCGCGCGTTTGTTGGGCATCTCGTCGGCGCAGGTCAATGCCGACCGCATTGCGGCGGCCACCGCGTTGGCGGAGCGCAGCGGGGCGGTCGTTGTCTTGAAGGGGGCCGCGACGGTCTGCGTGGAACCGGCGGGGCGGAAGCTCGTGAATCCAACCGGCGGTCCGGCGCTCGCTACGGGCGGTACGGGGGATGTCCTGGCCGGAATGGTCGGCGGCTTGTGCGCCCAGGGGCTCCCGGGATTCGAGGCGGCGGCTTGCGCCGTCTACGTTCACGGGGCGGCTTCGGACCGGCTCGCGGCTCGGCAGGGGAATGCCGGAATCCTGGCGGGGGACCTGGCCGAAGCGATTCCCGAAACGTTGGGGAGGTTGCGGCTTCTTGCGGCCGACGCCGAATCCTCCGAGGATGGGGGCGAGGCGCTTGCGTTGCCATTTCCCGGAGCCTGAGGCGACCGAAAAAGCCGGCGCGGCCCTGGCGAGCGTGCTCGACGGTTCGGGCCTGGTGGTCTCCATCGAGGGGCCGCTTGGGGTGGGAAAGACGGTCTTCGTGAAGGGGCTCGCCGGGGGGCTCGGGATCGATCCGCAGTCCGTGGCAAGCCCGACCTTCGTGATCGCCCACGAGTATGCGACTGGGGCTGGACGCGTGTTGCGACATGTCGATTTCTACCGCGTGGAGTACCCTCGCGAACTCGAGGAAGTCGGATTCGGCGACTTCTTCGAGCCTGGGGCGCTTCTGGCCGTGGAGTGGGGCGATCGCTTTCCCGAAGCGCTACCCAGAGATCGACTCGAACTCCAGATGGGACGCCCCAGCGGCTCGCCCCGTTCCCGGAGGGTTCGGGCGGTAGCGCGAGGGGCGATCTCGAGGCAGATCCTGGACCGTTGGCAAGGCGTTCTTTTTCGAGACGCGGGAATCGAAATCGAGCCGGAAGAAGTCGACGGAAGCCGATAGACGGGTAGGAAACGAAAAACGAGATGGCGCTGATCGTCCAAAAATTTGGCGGTACGAGTGTCGGAGACCCCGACCGAATTCGCAGCGTGGCTCGTCGTGCGGTGGCGACCCGCGAGGCGGGGCACGACGTCGTCGTCTGTGTCTCGGCGATGTCCGGCGAGACCAACAAGCTCGTCGATCTGGCCCGCGATCTCGGGGGCGAGCAACCGACGCCGCGGGAGTACGACGTGCTCGTCTCCACGGGCGAGCAGGTGACCATTGCGCTGCTCTCCATGGCGATTCACCAGGAAGGGCACCGGGCGCGTTCCTTTACGGGTGGCCAGTTGGGGATGCGGACCGACCGCTCGCACGCGCGCGCGCGAATCGAAGAGATCGACACCGCACCCCTGCGGGAGGAACTCGACGCGGGCGGCATCGCCGTGATCGCGGGCTTCCAGGGAGTTGACGCCGAGGGAAATATTACGACCCTGGGACGCGGCGGCTCGGACACATCGGCCGTGGCGGTGGCGTGCGCCCTCGAGGCCGATGTCTGCGAGATCTACACCGATGTCGATGGCGTCTATACCACCGACCCGCGCTGGGTGCCGGCGGCTCGAAAACTCGAGAAGATCGCTTACGAGGAAATGCTCGAGATGGCGAGCCTGGGGGCCAAGGTTCTCCAGATTCGCTCGGTGAAGTTCGCGATGCGATACGGGGTTCCGATCCACGTGCGCTCGAGTTTCGACGACAGCGAGGGGACATGGGTCACCCGCGAGGAGGACGTCATGGAACAGTTGGTGGTGTCGGGGGTGACCTGCAACCTCGATGAAGCGAAGATTCGACTCAAGGGAGTCAAGGACCACCCCGGAATCGCCGGCCAGGTCTTCACGCCGCTTTCGGAAGCGGGCATCGTGGTGGA
>JAZAOF010000031.1:0-23432 GCA_036228265.1 Myxococcota bacterium
TCTGGATCACCAGCGGCCATTCGCCCCAGCAACTGGAGGGAGATTCGGGGCTCTCCGAGACCCAGAACAACCTCCTCGCCCAAGGCGTCGGGTTTCTCGAAACCGTTGTAGCGCCGCTGGCGGTCTACCACGACGCTGGAACGAAGGACGCCATGCGCGATCGCTTCGTCGAGGAACTCGATTTTCGATTTACTCGTCCGGTCATCTGGAGCATGACCCTGATGCGCGCACTCACCTGGGCCCACAGCGAGAGCGGGAACGTCGATCCGGCAGGAAAGGTCTTTGCCAGCGGCGGATCCAAGAACGGACTGGTGGCCAGCGTCGCTCTCGTAAACGACGACCGTTTTACGGGGATCTACGCCAGCGTGACCCCGGCGTGCAAGACCGACGTGCGCGAACTCGAGCCCGATGCCCTGGCTGAAGTCGAGGCAGACACCGCCGCGTTCGTGACTTCGTTCGAAGCCGGCGACTTCGAACTGGGGACCGATCGCCAGGGGCTTCCCTGGCAGATCGAAAAACTGGAGAGCCTGTCCCACCCCGCGGACGAAACCTTCCTTCCCTACTGGGATGCCCTGGACGCCGGGCACACTGCGGAGGAATACCGCGCAGCGCGGTCCGCGGTTTCGTCGGCATTCGCCCCCTCGGAACATCTAGAAACACTCGAAGACCGGGGCGTCGACATGCTCTTCGAACCCGGAACCCACGATTACGTCGCCTTCGACCTACTGGAGTGTGCCCAGGTCGCACCCTCGATCCCGATCTACACCCGGGCCAATGACGGCCACAACACGCTGCCCCACCCGCAGGCTGAATCCCCATCCGGGTCGCCGAACTTCGAACCGATGATCCTGCGACACTTCGTGACGAACACGCCCAGCCCCGGCAATCCCTCGTCGACTTTCGAAATCAGCGGCCACACGCTCATCGTGTCGGTGGACGCGGGGGCGATCGAAGACGCTTCCGGGCTTCCGTCGGTGGAAGGGCGCGTCTTTTGGATCTACGACCGGGCTCCAAGCGGCTCCGCCGGTTTCTTGTGGGAGTTGATCCCGGACGACCACTGGGCCGACCTGGCCTACGAAGAAGAATCCGCCACCTGGCAGGCCGCGATTGCATTGGATGCCGAAGCGGAACACGTGGACTTCTTCGCCAACATCGGCTTCGCGGCGGGGCCCGACACGATTTACCGCAGCGCGCCCTACTCCCGGGTCACCCTCGTGCCCGAAGGCGAAGCCCTGCCCATGGGACTGGCCGCCCAGGCCACGCTCGCGCTCCTTCTCGGGATTCGCGGAGCCCGCCTCGCGTATCGGGGGCGGCGTGCGTCCTAGGATCCACCCGGAGCGTGAAACCGCGCTGCATCGATGATCGACCAGAGATGAACGATCCATCCCAGCAGGAAGATCCAGAGCACCGCCGCCAGGACAAACTGCACGATGGCAATCAGCAACCGCCCCTGGAGCAACTGGCCCAGGCCGGGGATAAAGAAGCTGCACAAAGCAGCCAGCACATTGCCGCCCGATCCGGGTCCCGCCACGAATGAACCTCCGCGCGCGCGCCGCGCACTCGATCCCCCAATCCTAACACGCGTGCGAAGACTTCCCGAGAGTTTCGATCAACGCGAGCGAATCCGTCCTCTCCAGTCGCCGCCCTCCAGGCGAATCCCATCCTCGGGATCCCCCATGTACAGGTACCCCTCGGCCCGGGCCGGCCGCCCCCCGTCGGAGCCATCCAACCCGAGTTCGACGCGCCGAAAGAGCGCGGGGTGCCCCTCGTAGGCATCGAGTTCCGCAAGTCGAGGCGCATCGATCTCGTAGATCTCACCGACCACCTGGCCCGAGACCGCCCGGACGAGGCCGGGATACGCCCCCAGATCAATCCACGCGTACCCGGCCTCGGTACTCGCTTCGCCGAGAAAAGGCGCGCCCGCGAGCCGAGCGTGGGCGCGCTCCCCGCGACGCAACGTCCCATAAACGAAAATCGGCTTGCCCGGCATGGCCCAAAAGTACCGGAGGCGATCCCGGGAGGCTCCACACGAGGCCCTGGGTGAAAAGATTCACGAAACCGACACTTCCGTGGCATACTGCAACTCGGAGAAGGGTTCATGCATCCCGGTGAGGCCTTCTCCAAGCGGAAGTTCTCCTGCAAGAAGGGGAAGCGGAATGCTGCGCGGCCATTGGATGGGGCTGATCTCGGTGTCGGGTGCCGTGCTGCTCGCTGGAGCGGTAGCGGCTTCGCCCATGCCCCTGGCTCCCGTCCCGGCATCCGGGGGCAACCCCGCCGACCCGGAAACCGGCTTTGGCGCCGTCGGAAACGATTACTGGATCGGCGTCACCGAAGTCACGAACACCCGGTACACCGAGTTCTTGAACGCGGTCGCCACCACCGACTCTCACGCTCTCTACGCCGTCGGCATGGGAAGCGACGCCATCAACGGCGGCATCGTTCGCAGCGGCGGCTCGTCGAACTACAGCTACGCGGTCAAGCCGGGATTCGGGAACAAGCCGGTCACCTACGTCTCGTTTTGGAGCAGCCTTCGCTTCGCCAACTGGATGAACAACGGCATGGGATCCGCCAGCACCGAAAATGGCGCCTACACGCTGACCGCGGCTTCGATCGCTGCCAATACCGTGTCGCGCAATCCCGGCGCCGTGGTTTTCCTGCCCAACGAAGACGAATGGTACAAGGCGGCCTACTACGATCCCCTGTCGGGGGACTACTTCGACTTTCCTGCGGGAACCAACACGGCCGTCGATTGCGCAAGCCCCGGCTCTGCACCAAATACCGCGAACTGTTTCTGGTGGACGACCCCGCCGAGAGCCGTCGACGTCGCTGGCTACACGGGTTCCGCCAGCCCGTTCGGAACCTACGACCAGGGTGGAAACGTCCGGGAGTGGATCGAAACGGTGGCGTCCAGCAGCCCCGGCGCCCTGGACGAGCGGCGACTTCGGGGCGGCGATTTCGACTTCAACGCCATCGAACTCAGCACAAGCCATTGGACGCAATCGAACCCGTCCTCGGCAACGAGCCGTACGGGCTTCCGCGTGGCCAGCGTTGTCCCCGAGCCCAGCACGGCGCTCCTCCTAGGGCTCGGGCTGGTAACGGGCGCGCTCTTTCGAAGAAGCCGTCGAAGCGAGCGGCGAACCGGACCGGGGTCGCTTCGGGCGCTCGCGGCCCCCCCTCGACAAGGCTAGAGTGGCAGACGGCGCGCCACCGCCGCTCGAGCGAGAGATCCCCATGCCCCCCTCGCTTCCCCATCCCGATGATCCGAGTTTCGTTTTCGATCCGCTCACGCCGGAATTCGACCGGAACCCCTATCCGATCCTTGCCCACCTCCGCGAACACGCGCCGGTCTACTGGTGGGCACTGGCCCAAGGTTGGTTCCTCACCCGCCATGAAGATGTCGTTCGAATCCTCTCGGACGAGGAGAACTTTTCTCCCGACGACTCGCACTGGGAACACTTCACCCCTCCGCCAGAAGATGTGGCGGACCACCCGGTCGTTCGAATGCGGAATTCGAGCATTCTCTCCATGGAAGGAGCCCAGCACGCGCGGACGCGAAAGCTCGCATTCGAAGCCCTCAGCCGGCGCGCGGTGAGGACCATCGAACCGCTCATGTCGTCCGTCATGGACGAGATCCTCGAATCCATTCGGGCGCGCGGCACGTGCGATTTCGTCGCGGAGGTCGCATCGCCCTACCCGGTTGGAGTCATCAGCCGCCTGCTGGGCATCCCGGCCGACAGCGAGCGCGAAAGGCATTTCAAGCAACTCGCCGACGCGGTGATCGTCGCCTTCAACCCGATGACCGACGAACCGACGGTCCTGCGGGCGATCCACCTGATGACCGGTTGCCTCGCCGAGGTCCGGGAGTGGATGGACGAGAAGCGACGCGATCCCTCGGAGGACCTGATGACTCACCTCGTTCAGGCCGAGAACGAAGGCGATCGCTTTCAACCCGACGAAATTCTCTCCCTGGTCACGGCGCTTCTCGTGGCGGGGTCCGAAACCACGGCAAACTCGATCTCTTTTGGAATCCTTGAGCTACTACGCCACCCCGACCAGTTGAAACTCTTCAAGGAAGATCGAAATGTCCGTGCCAATGCCGCCTACGAGATCGTCCGGTTCGAGATGCCCGGACGCTTCCTACGCCGGTATGCAAAGAAGCCGGTCTCGCTCCGCGGTTTCGATATGCAGGCCGGCCAGGCCGTCTACCTCTCGGTGGCCAGCGCCCAGCGAGACCCCTCCTTCCTTCCCGACGCCGACCGCTTTGACATCACCCGATCGCCCCGCGACCTGAGCGCCTTCGGTGTTGGACGGCATTTCTGCATCGGCGCTCAGCTCGCCCGCCTCGAACTCGAAGTCGGATTGAGCCGCATCTTCGACACGCTCCCGAACATCCAACTCGACTGCCGTTTCGACGAGATCCCCTTCCGCTCCAATCCGGCTATCCGGGGGCCCGCGGCGCTTCCCATCCGTTTCGATCCAACCCCCTGACCCCCGGACTTTCCGCCTCGGGTTTCACTCGAAACCGATACGGCTCGTCTTCTCGCCAAAAAACCCCGCGCTCACGGTCACCCGATCCCCAGCCCCGCGATTTTTCCCAACCGCACCATGCGAGTCTCCTTCTACTTCGAATCCAGGGGACGGCTCCCCGGGGACGTATCTCGTCTCGCGCGAAACGATGCCGCAAGCGTCGGACACGGGAGACGGAAACGGATGCTCCCCTACGCCACGAAATCGCCCTTCTTGCGCAACGTGGCGACGATCTCCGCCGGGAGCACGGGCGGTTCCTGGCCGACGGCATAGCAGCCCAGGATGATCTCCGAGGAACGCTCGATGATCTCGACCATATCGGCCGCGCGCCGAAGGCTTCGACCCGCCACGAGAAGCCCGTGGTTCACCATCAGGACTGCCCAGGAATCCCGCAGAGCCTCGGCGATGGCGTCCGCGAGATCCTGGGTTCCCGGCATCACGAAGGGAATCCGCGGGAGTTCATCGAAAAAGGCCGCCTCGCTGGACACGGGCAGGAAGGGCAAACCGCTGTTGGCGAGAATCGTCGCCTGCGGGGCGTGTGCGTGGATGACCGCCGTCGCCTCCTTGCGCGCTCTGAACGCGGCACAGTGCATGAGGCACTCGCTCGAGGGCAACGCCGCTCCCGCATCCACGCTTCGCCCGTCGAGGTCGATCCGCACCAGCGACTCCGGGCGAAGGTCGCCCTTGAAGAGTTGACTCGGCGTGATCCAGATCTCGTCCGTGCCAGGGATTCGAGCACTCACGTTTCCGCCCGTCGCCGTGATGACCTGCTGGCCATAGAGTTCGTCGATCACGCGAACCATCTCGGGGCGGACGTCCTCCGCTGCAAGATCGGACGCGGGCTTGGCGGTCGAGAGCGACCGCGGCTCAAAGACAACGGGAAGAGAAAGCGGCGAACGGAAAACCATCCCCGTGATGTGAACATCCTCGACCTCGGGGTCGAGCTGCAAGTCGGGAAACCGGTCCAGCAGGGATTCGAGCACGACCCGCGTCTCCATCCGAGCCAGGTGCATCCCCAGGCAGAAATGCGATCCAAAGGCAAAACTCATGTGCGGATTCTTCATCTCGCGATGGATATCAAAACGATCCGGGTCCTCGAAGGCCGCTTCGTCGCGGTTGGCCGATCCGAGATTGACCGCCACCGACGACCCGCCGGAGATCTCGACTCCCTGGATTTCGGTGTCGCGAATCGCCCGCCGCATCACGGTCAGGAGCGGGGTTTCCCAGCGAACGCCCTCCTCGATGGCCTGGGGGATCAGGGAACGGTCGCGACGCACGGCCTCGAGTTGCTCCGGGTTCGAAAGCAGCCCGAACAGGAGATTGCTCGACGACCGGTAGGTGGTTTCGGCGCCGGCCGGGGCCAGGAGGCGCAGAAAAGCAAAGATCTCTTCGTCGGTCAGCCGCGTGCCCTCGACCTCGGCGTGGGCCAGGACGCTCATGAGATCGGAGCCGGGTGTCTGTCGACGTTCTTCGATCAACGGCTGGAACATTTCACCCAAAGCCTTCGAGGCCGCGAGCGCTCCCTCGAAATCGACGCTCACGCTGATCAACTGAATCGCGAGCCGGTGAAACCGCGGCCGCTCCTTCTCGGGGACACCGATCATGCCCGCGATGACCTCCACGGGAAAAGGAAACGTGAGTTCGCGCACCAGGTCGGCCCGACCGCGCGCAGCGAAATCATCGATGGCGCTTTCGACGACGGGCCGCACCAACTCGGTTTCCCACCGCGCGAGCGCCTGCCGGGTAAAGGCCCGGTTGATGAGCTTCCTGTGCCGTGTGTGCTGGGGCCCGTCCATCTGGAGAATCGAGTTTCCCATCACGAGCCCCATGGTTTTCGCGTAGCCCGCGGAATCAAAGCGGTCGGCGCCGGTAAGAACCTCCTTCACGGCGTCGTAACTGAGAGCCACGAAGATCTCATCCGAGAGCCCCTGGAGGACCGCGGTCGAGCTTGGACTCGACTCCAGGGCAACGCGATGAACCGGAGCCGTCTCCCGCATTCCCTTGAGGAGCGGGTACGGATCGCGAACAGCCCCCTGGCCGCTCGCCGCGTTGAACGCATCGAACGGATCCTCGATCCCTTTCGCCGCGGCTCCCCCGATGAGGGGGCGCTTTGTGGTTTTTGTCATGGGTATTCCTCCAGGGGGCGACCTAATCCGGCAGGCCGAGAAGTCGTCGCGTCACGAGAGTCATCTCGTGCCGATGGGCGGCAAGCGCTCGCGGCTCGTGGGGTAAGAATCCCGGCACCAGGACAGGCATGGCCGCGACGTAGAAAATCGTGGCTCCCGCCAGGGTGCTCGCAACGTGAACGGGATCGATGCGCTCGCCGACCGCGCGGGCATCGCCCGGGGAGACCGCCTGCAGCACGTCCCGAACCGTTTCAAAAAATGGCGCGGTATGGGGCCCCAGGCGAAGCGACTTCTCCGGCTGCGCATCCGCCACTTCGCGCAACAGCAGGCGGGCCGTGGTCGGACGCGCCACCAGGAAGCTGATCCATTCGGAGACCGCGCTTTCCGTTCGCTCGGCCAGCGGGGAGTCGGAGCGCAGTATCGGCTCGATCCGGTCGAGCAGCGCCCCGAAGACATCTCCCAGCACCGCGTCGTACAACTCCGTCTTGTCCCGGTAGTAGTAGACGATCGATGCGCGCCGGATCCCCACGGCCTCCGCCACGTCCTCGAGCCGCGTCACCGCGAAACCCCGCTCCGCAAAAAGGCCCTCGGCCGCTTCCAGGATCGCGGCGCGGGTCTTCATCGCCCGAGGCGAAAGACCCCGAGGGGGGGAAGCGACTTCGGCGGGCGGGGGGACAGGTTGATCCATGGGAGACAATCTACCTGCGCGCAGGTAGATTTTCAATAGACTTCTACCGACACGGGCGCCGTCAACTACTATTGGAGACCGCAGCCCACGACCACCCTCCCCCGGGTAGGAAAGGCGCCTGAGCCGGCACATCGAACAACTCGCCGAAAAACTATTTCCTCAATTCCGAAAAGGAGATCGAGGTTGGGCATTCACTATGACGCGAGAAAGACCGCAGTCGTCCTGATTGGATACCAGAACGATTACTTTGCGGACGACGGAATCCTGACCGGGGCCCTGGAAGACGCCCCCGGGCGCCGAGCAATGCTCAAGAACACCGTGGAGATGCTCGATGCCCTGGTCGCGTCGCCGATGCTGATTGTATCGACGCCCATCGTCTTCACTCCGGACTACCGGGAGTTGTCTGAACCCACGGGCATCCTGGAGGTCATCAAGGACGTAGGTGCGTTCAAGGAAGGGGAGCGAGGGGCGGAGACCATCCCCGAAATCGCCCGCTACGGGGACCGGATCCAGGAGGTGCCCGGCAAGCGGGGGCTGAATGCTTTTTCGAATACGAAACTCGATGCGCTTTTTCGAGAGCACGCAATCAACGACGTCGTCCTCGCTGGGGTGGTCACCTCCATCTGCATCGACAGCACGGGCCGCGCCGCCCACGAGCGCGGCTATCGCGTCTCGGTGCTCCAGGGCTGCACCGCGGGGCGCACCACCTTCGAGCAGGAGTTCTACTGCGAGAAGATCTTCCCCCTATACGCCCACCTGATCGATTCCGGGGATCTCATTGCCTCGGCGTGACGATCCCGACCCGCCCGACCCTGGAGAACTCCACACCCAGGTCCAGCATCGCCTCATCGAAGAACTCGAAGCCTCGGAATACCGCAACCGCCATCTCCTCGAAACACTGCCCGAAGTCATCCTGCAGTGCGACGAAGACGGCCGACTCACCTACCTGAATCCCGCGTGGAGAAGCCTGCTCGGCTACGAGATCCCCGATTCCCTCGGAAAACGCCTCGTGGATTTCATCGCCGAGGAAGATGCCGGGGAGTGGCCGGGGTTCCCGGACGCAGGACAGCCCGATCGCACGCGGGAATTGCGCCTGCGGACGAGCAGCGGAGAAAATCGATGGTTTTTCATGGGCTTGCGGACATCGCGCCGAGGGCAGTGCTCGGGCCTGCTGCAGGACGTGAGCCACCGGATCCGCCTGGAACAACAACTGCGGCAATCCCAGAAAATGGAAGCCATCGGGCGCCTGGCCGGAGGAATTGCCCACGACTTCAACAACCTTCTGACCGTAATCATCGGTGGCACCGAAGCGGCTCTCTACTCCCTGGACGAGACCAACGCGGGAGTACGCGAAGACCTCGATGCCGTGATCCAGGCCGGGGAGCGCGCCGCGGATCTGACAAAGCAATTGCTGGCCTTTGGGCGGCGCCAGGTCATGCGTTTTCGCGCGGTGCGCGTAGCCGACGTCCTTGAGGACATCCAGGCGATTCTGGCCCGATTGATCGAATCGAACATCGAGATCGTGACGTTGGATCGATGCGAGACGGGCTTCGCCCGGATCGATCCCACGCAGTTCCAACAAGTCATCATGAACCTCGCTGTAAACGCACGGGATGCCATGCCAACCGGGGGGCAGATTCGCTTCGAGCTGTCGGATACCGAGATAGGCACCGAGCCGCACCTGCCCCAACTGTCACCGGGACCGTACGTCGTTCTCGCCGTCACGGACACGGGAATCGGAATTCCCCCGGAAGAACTCGAACGCGTCTTCGAACCCTTTTACACGACGAAGGAAACAGGAAAGGGAACGGGACTCGGCCTCGCAACATGCTACGGCATCGTGCACCAGAGCCAGGGCGCGATCGAAGTGGAGAGTCGCGTCGGCGTTGGGACGACGTTTCGTATTTTTCTCCCGGCCGCAGAGCCGGACCCCGGGGACACAGCCTAAGCGTTCGCCAGCCCCATTGGTCTCTGCGCCTCGCGGCCCCCGGAGCCGCGCGAGTCGGTGCCCGCGCGCGGACCCCGACCCGGCGGCCCTGGGAATCGGGTTTTTTCCGGAGAAGCGACGAACGTCGCGCTAATGATTGCCAGCGGGTCTTCCGAAGAAGGGGCGGTGACTGACAACGTCCCGGTATGGCTGTTCAGCTTCGTGGACCTCGCCTTCCTCCTAATCATCGCGATGACGCAGATCGGCGTGGACTCCAACGGAATCTCGCTGGAATTGGGAGAAATCCTGATCCCGCGTATCGAATCGGATGCGACCCAAAACCTTCCAGGGGGCTCGGCGGAGCGCTGGCAACTGCGCGTTCACCCGATGGATGAAACCCGCCAGCAACCTTTCGAACTGACCCGACCCGGAGCCGAGAACTCGGCCCCGGAGGCGCTGGGCGATGCCGACGAGTTGCGCCGGCGCCTCACGAACTTGCACGCCGAGGGCACCGCAAAAACCCACCAGGCGCCGCACGAAGATTCCCGAAGCCAGGACATGCTCGACGCGGTAGGAATGCTCGAGCAACTCTGGCCCAGTGGGCGGCGCGCGACGGTCGCTCGGTTGCTCGCGAACCGGTGACGGACTGGCGCCTCCGCAAGAGTTATGGATTCGGCGCGGGCCAGGTTCGGCTCGTTCCGCATCCGGCCAGTTTCGATTCGAAACCCGAGTCCGCCCTGGTCAGCATCGGCCAGATCTTCGTCGAGTGGCGCGAAATAGGCTGGGCCGCCTCGTTTTGGCGGGCCTTTCGACCGGCCGGTGCGCTGGCGATCGGCGCACTCCTGCTGATGGCCCTGGCGGCCGAACTCCGCAGTCCCCAGGCTGATTCGAGCGACCTCCAACTCGTCGAATTTTCGGACCCCCCGGCCGCACGCGCCCCGGCTCCGGCAGCAGTGCCTGCCTCCCCGCCCGTTCCGTCGGTCGAAGTCGTGTCGAAGGCCGAGCCCACAACGCCGCCGCCTGTGCCCGAAGCGCCTCCCATCACGATTCCCTCGATTCCGGAAATCGCGAGCCCACTGGCACTCCAAGCCCCCCTGCCGCCGCAACGGACCGAGCCGGTTCGCGAAGCCCCTCGCCCTGCGGTTCACATTGAGAAACTCGAAGCTCTCACGCGCCCAGCGCCTCCCGTGGCGACTCTCGCCGCGCGCGCGCCCCGAACGGCGCTGGAGCGGCCCACCACTGCGGCCCCCAGTCCCGTGGCCATCAACCCCCTCGCGAGCCACGCCCCGCCGCGACCGCCCCGGGCCACGGCCAGCCGGCCGTCCCTGGCACGACCCGCGCCAGCCTCGAAGCCGGGTCGCGCGGCTTTCCGCCCGGCTCCCATCGCCCTCGCCGGCACTCCCGGAGACCCGCCGCCCCGACGAAATCGAAACGCAACCGGGTCGACGCGACCCCATCCGAATCTCCAACGGTCAATCGCTCGCCCGGTCGCCCTGGCGGCTGTTGGCCTCGGTGCCGTATCGACCCCGGGCGAAGCCGTTGCTTCCGCCGTCTCCGGACCGAGGGCGGCGCGAATCGAAACCGTGGCCGGTGGATCGACCCGCCCGAGCGTCGACGAAACCCTTGCCGGTGTGCCTCTCAGTGCACTCGCCGCCTGCGTCTCGGACCGCGAAGAAGACAGGCTCAAACTCGAAATCCTCGCCTCCGTATCGCACAGGACGATGTGCTCGAGCGGTGCGGGCCGATACCGATTCGTGGAGACCAAGAACCTGAACGCCTTCCTGATGTGGATCGAACGTGCGTCCCACCGCGCTCAATCCGACCGGTGCGTCGAACTTCGCCACGCGCTCGATTGTCTCCAGGCAGACAAGCGGGGCCACGGAGAATCAACATGATGATGAAGATTGGAGGCCGGAGCGCTCTGGCCGTCATGGCCCTGCTGGTCGCTTTTGCCCCGGCCTCCGAGGCCTCGGAGATCTGGGAAGGCTACCTGGACTACGCCTACGTGTACTCCTCGGCAGATCCGGCCACCCTGAAACAACGCCTGGTCGAATACGGCGAAGACGCGGGCAGTCCACTGGAACGGTATGTCTCCGAAAATCTGGGACCCACGGTCGACAACGACTCGCTGGAAGAAGATGCGCAACGGCGCAAGGCCATCGCGCACCTCTTGTTCTACCTCGCACACGGAGACACCGAATCGCTATCTACGAGCGTCGAAGCGGCGCGTGGGCTCGAAAAACGACTGGACCGACACGAGAATCACTACTGGTATCACTACATTCTCGCTCATCAAGCACTGGAGCGAGGGCGATCCGAAGATTTCGTGTCCGCGGTACTTGAACTCTGGATGGGGGTCGTGGTACCGCTCGAGATTCACTTCGAGAGCCTGCAAGCCCTCTCCCTGAACGAGTCTCCACGAGCCGGTTTTGCGGCATCGATCCCGTATCTACACGAAAACGTGGCTCGGCTGGTACTGATCCGGAGCCAGGAAATGGGCCTTCGCGAGGGCCTCGACCCCCTCGCATCGATCGTGCGACTCCTGGACGACGAAAGGGTGGGCGCTCACCCGGAAGTGATTCCCCGGGCCGCGTCGTCGCGCGACTATGTCGACCGCATCGTCGAGAGGCTCGACGGTCCCGAGTCCGACTCGGGAAGCCTCACGTTCACCCTCGCACTCTTCGAAGCGGGCAAGGCCCACGACCGGGCCCGGGGTCTTCTGGCCAGCGAGGGCCTGGGCCCCGCCACTCTCGAAGCGATGCGCGTCACCACGGGGGCCTATACCGCCGCGTTTCAACGTGCCTACACCCTCCAGGGCCGCTGCGCGGTCTACACCCGGGGCCTACGTCAACTCGGGGAGGTGTACGCCGCCAAGCAGCGACTCGGAGTGGATGCGGAAATTGACACCCCCGTCACCATCGAAGGGGCCATCCAGACCTACCGGAAACTCCACGAAGCCCGCGAGACCCGCTGGCAGCAGGTCGGCTATGTAAATACCGGCCGACAGTCCTACATCAACGCGATGCATGGGCTCTGGGAGGAGATCCAGGAAGCGGTCCTGAACGCCGCCGACTACCACCTGGCAACCAGTCAGCACGATCCCGACGGCACCGACGATCACAGCCGGGATGCCGCGCGTCTCTACGCCCGGTATCTCTCGTTCTTCCTTGAATACGCCAACGCCGAAGACCGCGAAACCGTACCCGACTCGGCTTACTTTGCCGCACACGAAGCCGCAAAGGGCATTGGCGACGCTTATGTCTTTTACGCGCATCGACCCACGGGAGAAGAAATCGACCTGGCCGTACAGCGCTACCGCGGGGCCATGAGCCTCTTCCCCTTCGATCGCGACGTATGGTCGTCGCTCGCCGCAGCGCTCGAAAGACAGGGGCGCGAGGGCACGTACATGAAATTGATCCAGGCCTCCGCGGACGCCCTTTCCCAGTCACGCACCGTCGATCGATGGATCCAAGCCCAGGAGCCGGGCGCCCGGCAGATCCAGAGTCTTCGACGCGCCCTTTCCGACAGCTCGGCGCTGCTCTACATGGGCTTTGCCGACGGAAACAGCGCCGAAGACCTCGAACAAAATATCGCCGGCCTGCGGCAAAAGAGGGAAACCCTCCGAACACGCCTGGCGCAGCTACGCAGCGAGCGCGACGCTCTTTGGACCGCGACGCCCGATTGGATGGGGGACGCCATTGCCGAAGCATCGGGTCGTGGAACGCCCAGTGCGGCCGAGGAACTCAACCGGCGCATCGCCGAGGACACCGGGCACCTCGAGCGGATGGATCGGCTGATCGCAGCACGCGCCCACGTTCTCCCGATCTACAGGGACACTCTCGAAAGCGAGGCGCTGGCCCAGGCGATTCGCTCGCGCCGCGACCACCCCGTGCACGCACTCCTGCGTCGCATGTACTACGAGATCCGGAGCTGAACCGATGATGCCCTATCGCCTTTCCCTCGTGCTTGTTTCGCTGGCCCTCTCGGTCGCTTGCGCGAAACCCGTACCCTATGACCCTCTGTTGGGCCCCCGTCTCTCCGCCGACTCCGAGGCCCCTCTTGGCGGCGCCGCCCTTGCACGACGGCAACTCGAACTGGAGAGTGCGTCCCAGGACCTCGCCCAATTCCAGGCCACGTTCGCAACCCTTCGACAGCGCAGCGACGCCGAGGGGCACACCCTCTTTCGAAAATTCGTAGATTCCTACCTCGAAGATCAGCTGGACCCCATCCTGGCGAGGCCCACCCAGAGTGACCATCCCGAACTGGCCGGCCTGGACCTGCATCTGCGGGTGACGACGGCCGAGACGCTGATCCAGATGGGCGCACCCATTCGGGCGCAACGGGCGATGAACGACATCGCCCGGCGTTACGAGGGTCGCACGGCTCTCCTGGTGGAATACCCGGCGGGGGAGGCACACAGCCTTGAAGACGCTCTTGAAATTCTCCAGGACCGGAGGTGGAGCTTCCCACGAATGGCCGCGCGCAGCGTGCTGCCCCCCAACCAGCCCTAGATCCAATTTCCTTCCAACGGCCCAAGACGCCGAGGAGCAGTCCCCATGGAACCTGAAACGACCAATTCACTTCTCTCCAACGACATCCTGATGACCCTCCTCGTGTGCGGCGTGGCACTTCTGGCGGTTCTTGTGCCCTTCTGGCGCGGACTCGCCATCGCGCTCCAGGGGTTCGCGGCGACGCGAAAGGTCTCGCCCGCCGAAATTGAAGCCAGCCTGCGACAGCCCTCCTTCGCCGGAGGCCCTTCAATCACCTTGCAGATGCTCCACGTCGTCCGAAAGGCGCTTCACGAGAGTCCTCGCGAGGCCTGCCCGACAGATTTCGTCCTCGACGCCTCGCGCCAGTACATCGGTAACGACTACGAAGCGCACTACGCCCGCCCCATTTCCATGTGCGCGAACATCCTTCCGCCGATCGGATTCATCGGCACCACCGGCGGTCTTTTCGTGCTCTTTCTCTCGATGCAGATCGCGAGCGGTTCACTCGAACTCAGTGCCCTCGCCATGGCGTTGACGTCGAGCATCTTCGCGCTGGTCGCCTTCGCGATCCTAGAAGCACTGAAGTTCCAACTCTACCGCCGCATGCTCGAGCGAATCGACGATGCGATGTCCTTCCACCGGCACCTCTCGGAAAAGCCGATGCCCGCGTCACCCGGGGCCTTTTCCACGGGCTCTCCGAACCCGCTCCCCGGTCCCGCCTAGACCCGGCGAGGCACCATCCGGTAGATCCAGACCTCGTCGAATTGGGTCGGATCGCGCAAGAACATCGACTGCTTGGTCCAGCCCTCTCCAAAACGAGCGATCTCGGCGGGATCCGTCACCCGGTCCGCCTGAAGCTCGTACAACGCTCCGTCGATCCTCAATCGCACGCGAGGATCCGCTTCGATGTGCTTGACCCATTCCGTCCGGGTGTCTCCGGCATTCACGTAGAGTTCTCCGTCGATCACCGTGAAGTTCACATTGACCGAGTACGGATCTCCGGGACGCGATTCGAGTTGCATCTGTCCCGATTCCCCGACAAGGTCCCACGTCGCGGGAGCTGGCCGGTTTTCCCCATCCAACTTTCCGCCAGGCAGAAGACCGAAGGGTCCGTTGCACGCGGCTGCCAGGAGAGCCAACAGGGACGTCACGATACGGGATGCCATAAATTTCCTTTCGCTTGGAAGACCGGCGGTCTGGCTGGAATCATAGGCGACACCGCACCTCGCGAAACCACCGCAGGCCCCCCGAAAAAAGAAAGAGCGGACCGAGAACCAGGGGGCCTCAGCCTGCCCCCGGATCGGCCACCCGGCGCAATCGAAAAACCCGGATATTGCGAGGCGTTCTCTCTTCGTAGACGCGGACCTGCGGGATCGTGTCGCAAACGAGGTCCCACAGGGCATCCTTTTCGGCGTCAGCGAGGACTTCCGCTCTCGCGACAAACCGCTCGCCGGGCATCTGGACCTGCACTTCGGGGTGCGCTTCCAGGTTGTAACGCCAGGCGGGATGCTTTTCCTGGCCCATGGCACTGGCCACGACGAGATGGTCCCCCTGGTGCGGGATACAGGCGAGGTGAACCGCACGCGGCTTTCCCGAGCGGCGGCCCACCGTGGTGAGCGTCGCCATGGGCATACTCGGCGTTCCCATCGAGAAAAAACGGCCGTTGCTCGCCTTGAAGAGAATCGGATCCAGGTGGGAGCAGATATTTCGGATCACCCAGGTGATTCCCGCATTGGTCGACAACCAGAGAACCAGTCGATCGTTCATCGGATCCGTCCGTCAGTCGAAAAGGATGACTTGCCGCGCGACCTCGCCCTTCGCCATGCGGTCGAAGGCGTCATTGATCTCTCCCAATTGGATCCGGGAAGAAATCATCTCGTCCAATCGAAGTCGACCGTCGAGATAGAAATCGATGTACTTCGGCATGTCAAACCGGAACCGGTTCGATCCCATGTAGGACCCCGTGACCTTCTTTTCCTGCAACGTCAAATCGGCCGCCGACAGGGGCACCATCTCCGTCATCGGAACGACGCCCACGAGCACCGCCGTACCCCCACGCCCCGTCATGGCCACCGACTGCTGCACGGTCGGCACGAGACCGATGCATTCAAAAACAAAATCCGCGCCTCCCCCGGTGAGATCATGGACCGCGGCGACGGCGTCCCCGTCTGACGCATCGACGCAATCCGTCGCCCCCAACTTGCGTGCGAGGTCAAATTTCCAGACCTGGGTGTCGACGGCGATGATCTGGCCGGCTCCTCCGATCCGAGCGCCTTGAAGCGCCGCGAGCCCCACGCCCCCGCAACCCACGATGGCCACGGTCGCCCCGGCCGGAATGTTCACGGTGCGCAGGGCGGCCCCCAACCCGGTTGTCACACCGCATCCGATGAGCGCGGCTCGGTCGAGCGGCATATCGCTGCGGATCTTGACCAACGAACGCTCGGGACAGAGCATCTTTTCGGCGAAGGAGGAAAGGTTCGCGAACTGGCCCACGGGATCGCCAGCCTGGTCCCACAGGCGGGGCTTCGAATCTGCGGGACGCCCCTCGTACTGGGTAGGACAAAGATACGGGCGCCCCTCGGTGCAGAAACGACAAACCCCGCACCAACGGGTCGTGCATCCGATCACGTGATCGCCGGGGGAAAAATCCTCGACGCCCTTTCCGACTTCTTCCACCACCCCGGCCGGCTCGTGCCCAAGAACGCAAGGAGGGGGAAAGGGAAGCCCGCCCTTGAGTACCGTGAGGTCACTGTGACAAATCCCCGAGGCCGCCGTACGCAGCAGAACCTCGCCCTCCTCCGGGCGGTCGATTTCCACGTCTTCGATTTCGAAGGGCGCGTTGTTGGCTCGCATGACAGCGGCTTTCACGGCGTTTCTCCTTGATGCTTTTCAGTCTTCGTTCACGAGCGCCGAGGTGCCGACTGAAAGGCGTCTGCGTCGGCCGTCGACGTACGGGCCCGGTACTCGCTCATGGAATAGGGCCACTGTGTCACGACGCGGCCACTCGGACTCCTGTAGTAGCCGTTGCAGTTGGCCTGCCAGGCCTTCACTCCCCGAATGGCCTCCTGGACGCCCTCGTTGTAACGATCCATTACCTCCGGTCGCACGTCGATCCAGGAGAGGTCGTTTTCCACGAGTCGCTCGATCTGCCCCAACGTATATTCGACCTGCCCTTCGATCATCTCGAGAATGGATCCGTTGTTGGTATTGGGTCCATACAGCATGAAGAGGTTGGGGAAGCCTGACGTCAAGATCCCGAGATAGGCGTGCGCACCATCGCTCCAGGCCTCTTCAATCCCCAATCCATCGCGGCCGCGAAGATCGATCGCCGAAGCGTATTTCGTCGTCGCGAAACCCGTCGCAAAAACCACGGTGTCGACGGAGTACTCGCCACCATCCACGGTTCGAACAGAATCCCGGGTAATGTCGCGAATGCCTTCCGTCACCAATTCGAGGTTTGGACGGTTGAACGCCGCGAAGTAGTCATTCGACAGCAAGGGGCGCTTGCACCCGAACGGATGCTGGGGCCGCAGTTTTTCTCGAACCACCGGGTCCTCGATCACCTCCATGGAAGCGATGACCGAGGCTTCCAACTCGGCGACGGCTTCCGGGTTCGAAAAGGTCATCCCCGCGTCGACCCCCTCGTAGATGAGATTTCGCATCACCGCCGCGGATTCGGGGTTCGCCTGGAGGTTGTCCAGGATCTCCCTCGTGTGCGGTTCGTCTTCCTTCGGCATCACCCAGTTTGCCGTCCGCTGAAAGAGGGTGACCCGGTTCGCCTCCTTGACGATCTGCGGAACAAACTGCACGGCACTGGCTGCGCTTCCAATCACCGCAACATCCCGGCCCGCGAGGTCGTGCTCCCAGTTCCAATTCGCGGAATGGAAGGAGACCCCCGCGAAGGTGTCGATCCCATCGATCTCGGGCCATACCGGCTCATTGAACATTCCAACCGCGCTGAAAAGAATGTCCGCCTCCAACGTTTCGCCCGAATCGAGAACGAGCGACCAGCACGAAGTCTCTTCCTGCCAGGTCGCCGCATCGACGCCGCTCTGGAACCGACAGTGCGAGAGGACGTCGTACTTCTTCGCACAGCGCTCCATGTACGCCAGGATTTCGGACTGGGGAGCGTAGGGCCGCGACCAACCGAGATTGGGTTCAAAGGAAAAGGCGTAGAGAAGAGAGGGGATGTCGCAGGCGCAGCCCGGGTAACGATTGTGGGCCCAGGTTCCACCGACCCCATCCCCCTTTTCCAGGAGAACGAAATCTGAAAAGCCAGCCCGCTTGAGCTGGATCGCCATGCACAGCCCGCCCGGGCCCGCTCCCACGATCGCAATGCGGGGCTGTCTCGA
Source organism: Myxococcota bacterium (assembly GCA_036228265.1). GTDB lineage: Bacteria > Myxococcota_A > UBA9160 > UBA9160 > UBA4427 > CAJXIC01. Next base: position 18,111 of record JAZAOF010000031.1, read on the forward strand.
CTTCCGGGATGATCTATTCACAGGCCGACTCCTACCGATACCAGGCAACAGGGCGCCTCGGGAATGGCGCTCCTAGTTTGATAAGATAGACGGGGCTTACTTGTCAAACCTGTTAAGCGTGCCCCTACCCTAGAAGATCCTGCCCATGACCTACGATTGGAAGGCCGCCGTCGCCTTCATCGGCCTACTCATCGCTCTCACGTTTCTCGCCCGCTTTCTGGCTTTCCGGATTCCGGCATTGGAGCGCATGCGCGTGCTGAACCGGGAAGCCGATCGCCTAAAACTCGACCGACAACGCTTCAAGGAAGCCGTCAAGCGCAGCGGGCGCGTGGGGCTTTGGACCAATCTCGTTTTCTATGTCGCCGTCCTGCCCTTTTGCATCACGCTGGACACACCTCCTCTCTGGCAACTCCCGGTCCAGGTCGTCGCGATCTTGATGCTCTTTGATTTCTTCTACTACCTGACGCACCGTTTTCTATTTCATGGCAAGGCGCTGCGACGTGTCCATGCTCTCCACCATCGCGCCCTGAAACCCACGTATATCGACTCGCTCTACGTCCACCCCCTCGAGACCTTCATCGGGCTCGTTCTCTTCCTGGGATCGATTCCTCTCATCGCCCTCGCCAACGGCGGACCGCTGAATGCTCCGGCGGTAGCGATCGCCACCCTGGTCTTCACGCAGGTCAACACGATCAATCACACCTATGTCAACCTTCCCCGCTTCCCGTTCAAGACGCTCCACTGGGCAACCTCCATCCACGCGGCTCACCACGTCACGATGAACCGCGGCAACTTCGCAACACTGACGATGGTGTACGATTGGCTTTTCGGAACCCTCGAAGAACCGGTTCAACGAACCTCGCCGTAACACCCACACACGATGCCCGATCCCGAGCGCGCCGAGGATCGAGCCCAACAGGAGACGACCATGGGGCGATTGAGTGGAAAGGTGGCCCTGATCAGCGGAGGCGCCCGGGGCATGGGCGAAGCCGAAGCCCGGCTCTTCGCGTCGGAAGGCGCCCGGGTCGTCATCGGTGACGTCCGCGAGGCCGAGAGCAAGGCTCTTGCGGAAGACATCGGAGCAAGCGCCCTTCACCACCGCCTCGACGTGACGCGAGAGGACGATTGGGCCTCGGCGGTTTCAGCGACCGTAGAGAACTTCGGAAAACTCGACGTCCTGGTGAACAATGCCGGCATCGCCGAGTCCGCCCCGCTGGGAGAGATGACGCTCGAGAGCTACCGGCGGGTGATCGATGTCAACCAGACCGGCGTCTTCCTGGGGATGCGGGCCGCAGTGGCCCCCATGACGGAAGCCGGGGGCGGCTCGATTTTGAACATCTCCTCGATCGACGGAATGATCGGCATGAACTTTCTCATGGCCTACGTCGCGAGCAAGTGGGCGGTACGAGGCATGACCAAGGCTGCGGCCATGGAACTGGGACCACTGGGAATCCGCGTCAATTCCGTTCACCCGGGATTCATTCTGACCGACCTGGGGGTTGAAGACGGAAATGACCCCTCGGGCGTTCACGCAATCCTGAACTCGCATACCGAGCGCCTCGCACCCCTGGGGCGCTCGGGAACCGCCGACGAAATTGCAAAACTGGCACTCTTCCTGGCTTCGGACGATAGTGCCTACTCGACGGGTTCGGAGTTCGTCGCCGATGGCGGGCTGATCGCGGGGTATCCCGCCCCCGGAACCGACTCCAACGCCTGAAAAACGTACCGCGCCCCACCCCCTGAAAACACAGTCGCCCCAAGAGGAATTCACCCCATGGCGGATCGAATCTTCGATCGAATTCGTGCCATCGACACCGACACGCACATCACCGAGCCGGCCGATCTCTGGACTTCCCGGGTCTCCACGAAGAAATGGGGCGACTCCGTCCCCAACGTGAAGAGCATGGCTGGCCGGGACGTCTGGTTCATCGGCGACAAGCCGTGCGGGAGTCCCGGATACACCACGATGGCCGGCTTCAACGGTTCGGTTCCGGATGCTCCGAAGGGCTATGACGACAGCCCGGCAAGCTCCTTTGACGCGCACGAACGGCTCAAGCACATGGACGCCGAAGGGATCTACGCACAAGTGCTGTATCCCAATGTCGGAGGCTTCGGTTCCGGCGGCTTCCTGCAGTTGAAAGAGCCCGAATTGATGCTCGAATGCGTCCGCGCCTACAACGATTTCCTGATCGAATGGTGCAGCGCCGACCCTTCTCGCCTCGTTCCGGTAGCCGCCATGCCTTTCTGGGATGTCGACGAATGCGTCAAGGAGACCGAACGCGCCGTGGGCATGGGGCACAAGGCGGTGTTGGCGTGCTCCCAACCGGAAGCCTGGGGCGAGCCCGTACTGGCTTCCAAGCACTGGGATCCCTTTTGGACGGTCGCCCAGGAGGCCGGGATCCCGATCAGCTTTCATATCGGCGCCGGTGACGTCTCCGGGCTTTTCAACGACTCGGACAATCTCGGAATTCGCGCCAACTTCGCCCGGGTCTCTTCGATGATCTTCATGCAGAACGTCACCTGCCTGGCGGATCTCATCTTTGGAGGCGTTTGTCATCGTTTTCCCGAGTTGAAACTGGTCTCGGTGGAGAGTGGCGTAGGTTGGATCCCCTCCTACCTCGAATCCGCCGACTGGCAGTTCGTGAACAGCGAAACCCGGAAGGAACACCCGGAGTACGACCTTCTGCCCAGCGAATACTTCCGGCGACAGATCTACGGATGTTTCTGGTTCGAGAGCGACGGACTCAAACCCGCTCTCGAACAGTTCCCGGACAACTGCCTCTGGGAGACGGATTTCCCGCATCCCACCTGCCAACATCCCGGACTCGAAGGCGGGCTGACGGAGAGGCCGGCCGACTACGCGGACCGCGTCTTTGCCAATGTCCCCGACGCGACCCTGCAGAAGGTCCTCCACGACACCGCCGCAAGTTTGTACGGGCTTCAGTAGGCACGAGTCCGGATCCCGAGAACGCGAGGTACGCCCCTCTCGGAACATCGCGCAGACCACGGCGCGGGCGGCCCCCTGCGCGAGAGACCGCCCGGGCGTCCGCACTCACGCGGCGCCCCGGACGTTTACGGACGGTGTGTAGGGAAGATCCAGGGTACTCACGAGGCCGGGACCGTGATCGCAGACCGCCGGAATTGCGTTAATCACCCGCATCGCCGTAGCCTGGACACCCCCCGTGTTGTGGTCGCCGTCCTCGCCGCGAAGAAAGCACTCCAACTGGACCGACGGATTGCCCGTGACGATGCACCGATGTACACCCCGGCGCCCTTCCGGCGGCTGCGGCCACTCGGGAGCGATGGAATCGCTCAGGCGATTCACGTGCTCGGTAACGACAACCGTCCTCCCATGCGCCATGCCTTCAAGTTGGAAGCGCACGGCCGCACAGGTGTCCTTAGGAACGTGCATCATCGGAGTGTCGAACGCTTCGTCGGTATAACAACGCTCGAAGCTCTCTCGGATTTCGTCGAGCTCGACGCCGATGCGATCGGCCATCATCTGCACCATGCCGCCCCACGCCCCCCGAAGTACGCCGGGGTAGGCAATCGGTGGCGTGTAGTCGGCGGTCCGACCGAAACCGAAGCTCACGCCGGTAAATTCCGGGTCTTCGTAGGTGGAATAGTCGCAAAGCTCCTGGACCCGCACCTCTTCCACCTGGTCCGCGAGTTGGAGCGCCGCCAGCGGCAGCACATCGCCCGAAAAACCCGGGTCTACGCCGTTGACGTAGAAGGTGGAATTCCCCTCCTTGCAGGCCTTTTCGAGCGGCTCGCGCAGGCTGGGATCGGCCCACGCCGGGTAGACGAAGGAGATCATCGACGTCGACGCGACGTGGGTCCCGGAGGAAAGAATGCGCTCGAGCTCGGGGATCACCTCGTGCGGACGGGTTTCCCCTTTCACCGTGTAGACGACGACATCCGCCTGAAGCGCCAACAGGGCATCGACGTCGTTGGTTGCCTGGATCCCCGTATCCTCCGAAAGACCGCATAGACGAGCGGCGTCCTTGCCGATCTTCTCCGGATTGTGGGCATGCACTCCCACCAGCTCGAGCTCGGGATGACGGATGATGTGACGAAGGCTATGGAACCCGACGTTCCCGGTCCCCCACTGAATGACACGATGTCCCATGGCGTTGTTCTCCCTGTTTCGCTTTATCTCATCTCGCGCATAATCTCGCGGCCGGAATGCTAGCGGTTGCGGGCACGGTTGGGGACGGCTCCGAGGACTCTCCCCTTCCGGGGGGCGCCTTGAATCCATGGAGTGGCAAATGCGAATTGGAGTCATGGTCGAAGGGCATTCGAAAGACGCCGAGCTCCAGGACTGCATCGCTCGCGTACAGAACCTGGAAGCCCGGGGCTTTGCCAGCGCATGGATCCCGCACGTTTTTGGACTGGATGCGATCACCGCCTCGGCACTCGCCGGGCGGGTCACCGAGCGAATCGAGATTGGCACCGCCGTCGTTCCCACCTTTCCCCGGCATCCGGCCGCCCTGGCCCAACAAGCGCTCACCGCGGCAACGGCCTGCCACGGGCGATTCACCCTGGGCATCGGCCTCTCCCACCCCCCAGTCATCGAAGGTTTGCTGGGTCTTTCCTACCGACGTCGCGCCCGGCACATGCGCGAGTACCTGGCCGTGTTGGGACCGCTGCTGCGGGGCGAACCCGCGCACACCCGGGGCGACGAGTACCGCGTCGACCTTTCCCTCCAGGTGCCGGACCGGTCCCCAGTGCCGGTCCTGGTGGCCGCCCTGGGCGATCGCATGCTGCACATCGCGGGAAGCGAGGCCGAGGGGACGATCCTCTGGATGGCGGGCCCCCGGGCCATTGAATTCCACGTGGCTCCCAAGTTGCGCGCCGCAGCGCGCGAAGCGGGGAGAGCAGAGCCGCGTATCGTCGCGGGCATGCACATCGCCCTCACGGCAAACCCCCAGGCAGGACGCGAAAAGATCGAGAAACGACTCCGCGTCTACGGACAGATGCCGAGCTACCGCGCCATGCTGGAAAAAGAAGGCCCCGAAGGACGGGAGCACCTGGCCCTGGTGGGCGACGAGTCGGTCCTCGACGCGGGCCTCCAGCGACTACGCGACCTGGGCGTCAGCGACTTCGAAGCCTCCATCGTTCGAGTCGAAGAGGGCTCCGAGGACCGCACGCTGCGTTACCTCGAGACGCATCTCTAGGATCATCCCGCGGCTTGTCCCAACCCCCCACAGAACACCGCTCCTGCGGTATTCTCCCGAACCGGCAGAAAGGACCCCCATGACAGTCCCCCTCGCTACAGAGTCCCTGGAAACCTACGAACGCCTCGTCGCCCGTCGCGACGAG
>JAZAOF010000032.1:0-28102 GCA_036228265.1 Myxococcota bacterium
GCCATGCACTTTGCGGAAGAGTGGACCGGTCGTTTCCGCGAGAATCGCGCAGCACTCCCCGCGCTGGCCCTTTCGGACCCTAGCCAGCTGACCTGCATCGCCAACGATTTCGGTTACGAGGAGGTCTTTGCCAGGCAGGTCGAAGCGCACGGAAGCCCCCGTGATCTTCTCGTTCTGCTTTCGACGAGCGGAAATTCTCCGAACATCCTGCGTGCGGCGGAAGTCGCGCGCTCGATGGAGCTCAAGACGGTGGGCCTCCTCGGGCGCGGCGGCGGAAAACTGCTTCCGCTGGTCGATATTCCAATTGTCGTTCCCGACGCAACCGGAGCCGAGCGCGTGCAGGAGGTTCACATCCAGGTTCTCCACGCCTGTCTCGAGATGGCCGAGAACCAGCTCTTTCCGGATCTCTACGATCCCATAGGCTGACCCCCTTCAACTGCTGCCAGGGCCCCACATGCAGTCCTTTGTGTTTCTCGATCGCGATGGCACGTTAATTGAGGATACGCGTTACCCCCATCGCCCCGAGCATTACCGATTGTTTCCCGGAGCGATTGATGCACTTCTTCAACTGCGGTCCAAGGGGTACCCTCTGGCCATCGTCACCAACCAGAGTGGTATCGGACGAGGCTACTTTAGCGAGAAAGACTTCCATGCATTTCATGCCATTCTTCTCGAAGATCTTCGCCGCGGGGGGATCGAACTGGAAGCCACGCTTTTTTGTCCCCATCTCCCCCAGGACGATTGTTCCTGCCGGAAACCGAAAACCGGCCTGCTCTCGCGAGCGACTCAGGAATTCGGAGCGGACTGCACGAGTAGCTGGTTCATTGGGGACTCTCTCTCCGACATGCAGTTGGCCAGGAACGCCTCGTGCCAGGGGCGGGTCCTGGTCACCACCGGACGAATCGTCCCACCCGCTGACCAACTCCCAGAAGGCACCCACGTTGTGGGAAACCTACGCGAAGCAGTTCGTTTGATCCCACCTTTACGGAAACCAATGGGCGAAGGGCCTTGAATCCGGTCCGTGCGCCACGGAGTCCCTAGAAAGCAGCGCATGAACATTTCGAAACAACACGACGTCGTCTATCGAAGTTGCAACCTCTGCGAAGCCCATTGCGGCATCGCTGTCACCGTGGACTCTCGCGAGAACCGTGTCCTCGATATCCGGGGGGACGAAAACGACGCGCTAAGTCAGGGCTACATCTGCCCCAAGGCCACGGGACTCCGCGCTCTCAGTGAAGATCCCGACCGTCTTCGCGCACCCGTGAAGCGCGTCGACGGAAAATTCGTAGAGATCTCCTGGGAGGAGGCTTTCGAGCTCGTCGTCTCTCGCCTCCAGGATATTCGGGACACGTCGGGACCCAACGCCATCGCCACCTACCTGGGAAACCCGAACGCCCACGACTTTCAGTCCACGCTCTCCATTCCCGCCCTGGTTCGCGCCATCGGAACCCGGTGGCGCTTTTCGGCCACCAGCGTCGACCAACTCCCCAAGCACGTCTCGAGTACCCTGCTGTTCGGGGGCATGATGACGATCCCCATCCCGGACGTGGACCGCACGCAATTTCTGCTTGTCCTCGGTGCAAATCCACTCGCTTCCAATGGGAGCCTGATGACCGCTCCCGACATGCGCGGCCGACTGCGACGGCTCCGCGAACGGGGAGGCACGCTTGTCGTCGTCGACCCCCGGCGGAGCGAGACCGCGCGTATCGCCGATCGCCATCTGTCGATCCGACCCGGAACGGACGCCCTGTTTCTTTTTTCTCTCATCCACGTTCTCTTTGACGAGAAGCGCATAGACCTCGGGGCGGCGGGAGAATTCACCAACGGCCTGGACGCGATGCGAGACCTCGCCCGTGAGTTCTCCCCCGAGTCCGTCTCCGAAACGACGGGAATCGAGCCCGAGGCGGTCCGGGAGGTTGCCCGTGCCTTCGCGGACGCGCCCGCAGCCGCCTGCTACGGACGGATCGGAACCTGCACGCAGGAATTCGGAACGCTGGCGAGTTGGCTCGTCGACGTGCTCAACACTCTCACGGGAAATCTCGATCGGGAAGGGGGCGTCATGTTTCCCTGGCCCGCCCACGCTCCCGCGAACCCTTCGCCCCGAAGCCCTGGCTACTGGCCGAGCGCTCGCTGGGCGAGTCGCGTGCGATCGCTGCCCGAATTTGGCGGAGAGCTTCCTGTCGCCACGATGGCCGAAGAAATCGACACGCCGGGCGAAGGGCGGGTCCGGGCACTCCTCACCGTGGCCGGAAATCCGGTCTGCTCCACGCCCAACGCCGGTCGCCTCGACCGAGCCCTCGAAAAACTCGACTTCATGGTCTCCATCGACCTCTACATCAACGAGACGACCCGGCATGCGGATGTCATCTTGCCGACCTCTGCGCCCCTTGAGCGCGAAAACTACGACATGGTTTTTCATGGTTTTTCGGTGAGAAACCACGCCAAGTGGTCGCCCCAGGCTTTGTCTCCTCCGGCGGGGGTCAAGCATCTTTGGGAAATCGCGTTCGAGCTGGCCGGGCGATTGAATGGCGCCACGGCCGAAGCGGTGGAATCCCTTCTCGCGGAAGGCCTCCTGAAGTCAACGGTCGGACCCGAAAAGGAATGCGCGTCAGTCGACGCGGACAGGGCTCGCGAATTGAACGCGCATTGGAGGGGTCCCAACCGGCTTCTCGACGCGATGCTTCGAGCGGGGCACTACGGGGATCACTACGAAGACCGCCCGGAAGGCCTTTCTCTCGAAACACTCAAAGAGGCGCCCCACGGAATCGACCTCGGACCGCTTCGCCCGCGGCTACCGGGGCTCCTGGGGACCCACAGTGGAAAAGTTGAACTGGTCTCGGACGTGCTGCTCGAGGATATCGAGCGACTCCGAAGGGTACAGAACCGCCCTCCGCCGAAACTGGTCCTGGTGGGTCGCCGTCACATGCGCTCGAACAACTCGTGGATGCACAATGTTCCGAACCTGGCGAAGGGTCCACGGCGGTGCACGCTGGTGATCCACCCCGAAGACGCCCAAAAACGAGGAATCACCGAGGGGACTACTGTCCGGGTCCGTTCCCGGGTGGGAGAAGTCGAAGCCCCGGTCGAAATCTCGCCGGACATTCGGCCGGGGGTGGTGAGCCTTCCCCACGGTTTCGGTCACCACTCCGACGGAACCCGGCTCTCCGTTGCGAGAGCGATGCAACCGGGAGTCAATTCAAACCGCCTGACCGATGAAACCGACCTCGACATCCTCTCCGGAAACGCCATCCTCAACGGCATCCCGGTTGAGATCGATCCGGCCCCGGTTGCGACTGAACCCAACGCGTGAACACACAGAAGACCCCTCATTGACTGCAGAGGAGACCGCATGGCTGCCGACGATTTCGTAAAATTTCTCGTTCGCCGGGACGATTTTTCAGAGACCCGCTTTGAGTCCGAGACCCGGGTTCCTCTCGAACCCAACCAGGTGCGCTTTTCAGTAGATCGCTTTGCGCTGACCTCCAACAACATCTCGTACGCGGCCGCCGGCGACATGCTCGACTACTGGTCGTTCTTTCCGGCCGAGGACGGTTGGGGAAGAATCCCCGCCATGGGGTTCGGCGACGTCGTCGAAACCCGGCATCCGGATGTGCCCGTGGGAGAACGCGTTTTCGGATTCTTCCCCATGGCCAGCGAATTGGTCATCGATGTCGAAGGGATGACTCCCGAGCATTATGTCGACGGAGCCCCTCATCGCCGCAACCACGCTCCGGTCTACCGACAGTATCTTCGGGTCGACGCGGACCCGCTCTACGAGGCCTCTCGAGAAGCCCAGATCCTCTTGATGCGCGGGCTATTCATGACGTCCTTCCTGGTGGACGGATTCCTCGCGGACCACGACGACTTCGGCGCCGAGACCTTCGTCCTGGGAAGCGCCTCGAGCAAGACGTCGATCGCCCTGGCTTTTCTGCTCGCCGGCCGGGGCGCCGGGCGGATCGTGGGAATCACCGGGGACGCCAACCGCGAATTTGTCTCAAAGCTCGGGCTCTACGACGCCGCCCTGGGCTATGGCGAAGCCGCGCATCTTTCTTCGGGACAGCCCACGGTCTTTGTCGATTTTTCGGGAAACGGAACTTTCGTCACCGACCTCCACAACCATCTCGGCGACATACTAAAGCACCACTGCTTTGTCGGAGCCACGCACTGGGACGCAGGAGCACGCGACGAAAACCTCCCCGGCCCGGAACCCAGCTTCTTCTTCGCTCCCGGCGAAATCAAGAACCGTCTCGACGCCTGGGGCGCGGAGGAATTTCAGAGAAGAATTCGCGAGGGGTGGGGACGATTTTGTGCCTCCTCCGATTCCTGGTTGGAAGTGCGAACCCACCAGGGTCCCGGGGCACTCGCCGAGGTCTACGCCAACGTCCTCGGTGGAAAATCCAACCCCCGGGAAGGTCACGTCCTTTCGCTTACCGGGGCGGACTCCTGAGCGATTCCGGCCAGGCGACGGGGCTGGCGAGCTCGACAGAACTGGGGCGTTTAACACGCCACCTCTCGTCACGTATCGGGCGGATCCTCAACAGCGGAGCCCTGGTGACGACCCGCCGTGGGGCACACGAAGGATTGCGCCTTCTGCGCCGCGCTCCGCATCGCGTTCATTACTTCCACCAGGTCGATGATCCCTACAGCGACCTGGCGGCACAAACGATTCCGGTGCTGGAAGAGAACTACGACATCGAGATCATTCCTCATCTTGTCTCGGCCCACGTGGGGCCGAATCTTCCGGAGCCCGAACTCTTGGCCCAGTTGGCCCGCCACGATGTGGCGCGCGTCGCCCCCCATTACGGGCTGGTTTTTCCGAGCGACGCACAAACACCGTCCGCCGAAGCCGTCGCGGCCGCCCAGGATGAATTGGTTCCGACTCTTCGCCATGGGGGGGCCGCCTTCGCCGAGGGCGTGCGAAAACTCGGGACGTGGCTCTGGACCGCCGGAGCGCCGGACGGGAGCCAAGGAGGGGCTTCCAGTTCTTCCCCTCCCGAGTTGACGCAAGGCAACGCGCTTCGCGAGAAGTTCGGCCATTACTCGAGCGCCACCTTCTACTACGCGGGCGAGTGGTACTGGGGCGTCGATCGCCTTTATCACCTGGAAAACCGTCTGGCGAAACTCGGCGCGGCACGACTCGATGACGCGAAACCCTGTTTCGATCGTCCCCCGGTCGAACAAGCCCCGGTCCAACGCGCCGAGGAGATGCGCCTCGAAATCTTCCCCTCGCTGCGCAGCCCCTACTCCGCTATCGGGTTCGCACCCGCGTTGGCGATGGCACGGGAAACCGGGGTGCCCATCGAAGTACGCCCCGTCCTCCCCATGGTGATGCGCGGGGTCCCCGTGACTTTTCAAAAGGGGATTTACATCCTTCGAGACACGAAACGCGAAGCGGCTGCCCTGGGGATGCCCTTCGGCAAGATGCTCGATCCCATCGGGGAACCGACTCGAAAAGCCTTTTCGCTTTGGCCTCATGCCCGGGAGCAGGGACGGGGCAACGAGTACCTCGTGGCTTTCCTCAGCGCGGCCTTCGCCGAAGGCATCGATACGAGCGTCGAAAATGGGCTTCGCACGGTGGCGGAGGTTGCTGGACTGTCCTGGTCCGAAGCCCGGACAAAGATCGGCGACAACGCCTACGAAACCATCCTGGAATCCAACCGCCTGGCCATGGTCGAAGAGATGGGCCTCTGGGGCGTTCCGAGTTTCCGACTACGGGGCCCCGGCGATGAGCCGGAACTCGTCGCCTGGGGACAAGATCGGCTGTGGCTCGTGTCCCGAGAAATCCAACGCCGGGGGAATGCCTAGCTCCGGCTCGCTTGCGTCAGGCCGCTTCGCCTTCCAGGGGCACCACGTCTTCCAGGGAGATCTTCCGCCCGGCGATCCCCTCGAATCCCAGCCCCACGCTGTACGTGTCCTCGCCCTGGATCTTTCCGTCTTCGTCCATCGGCCAGAGCACCGCCATGCGGTCTTCAAAGAGGTAGAAGGCCTCGGGGTCATCGACTTCGTGGCCCATCAGCGCCAGCGTCGCCCCGGGGTATGCCATCCGCATGACTCCCTCGGTGAGAACGCAATCGTGATCCACCACCAGGCGGTCGATGTCCAACTCGAGGCGAAACGCGCCCGAGGCCACGAAATCTGCGTAGAATTTTCGCACCGCGTCGCGCCCCTTCGGGCATAACTCGGGAATCTCTCCCGCGGGCGTATAGGCGTGGTAGTGGGGCTCTTCCGTCAGCGTGTCGATCAAGCCGTCGATATCGAGGCGCGCCTCGGCCTTCATGTGCTCGAGGACACTTTCGAGGTTGCGCCGGCAGACGGGGTCGGATTCCCGCGACAAGCGTTCTTCGACTTTTTTCCAGGTCTTGTTGGGATCGAGTTTCATGGCCTCAGTCTCCATTCGTTGAGAGTCGACTTCTTCATGCGCCGCGAAAAACCGAGATCTCGGCGGCGTCCTCGAGCTCGGTGTATTCGACCGTGGATTCGACGTACCGGCTGTCATAACGACCGCAACCCCGAACATAGTCCAGGTATTCTTGGGGATTGAAGAGCGGTCCGACGTTGTCCGCGAAAACGATGCTCCCCGCCCGCAAGAGCCCCGCCGCCTCGATGGCCTCCAGGTCGACACGGTAGAGCCCCTTCCAGTGGTCGAGGAAGACCAGGTCGAAGGGGCCATTCAGCCCGGGAATCGCCTCGGTAGAAGGGCTATGGAGGATTTCGACTCGCTCGGAGACTCCCGCGAAGGCGACGATCTCCGAGGCCGCGCGCACAGACGTTTCGCTCTTTTCCACGGAAACGACGCGGCCCGCTCCCTCGAGGAGTCTCGCCATCAAGACCGCCGAGTAACCGCAGAAACAACCCAGTTCGAGAATGCGGGCTTCCGCTCCCGCGTCGGACACGGCCTCCGCGAGCAGCCGGCCTTTCACCGGGCCCACGTTGATCAAGAAGCCCCGGTTCTCCGCAAAATCGTCTAGCGCGGAGAGGACACTCGCGGGATCGCCCTCGCTCGCCCGCTCCTTCACGTAGGCCAGGGCCGCGGCGGGACGTTCTCCGATCCCCTCCAACGCGGAGGCGAGCTGTTCCAACCCCCCCTTCTCTTCTTTCACGCTCGATCCTCCGAGGGGCGCTGGGCGTCCGCGGGACGCCGAGGGGTCAATACGACCAGGGGCAATACGCGTGGGGCAGCCATCCTGGCGTAGCCTTCGTACTCGCCGTTGGGACTGTTCTTTTCCCAGAGCGCTTCGCGCTCCGCTCCCTGGGCGACATGGGCCTCGCAGAAAAGCCACCGCCCCTCGACCCGAACCCAGGCGATGCCGTTGGCGCGGACGTTCGTCGCCCAGACGGGATCCTTCGGGCGTCCGGCGAGCGATCCCGTCACGACGAATCGATCCCCGTCGGCGAGGTAGGGAAGCACCATGTCCCGTGTCTTTCCGGTTTTCCAATGCACGGTTCGAAGGAAGAGACAGGGACGCGGCTCGAAACCCGACGCGCCGTTCATGATCGGGTTGAAGAGCGAAACACCCGTCCACCGAAAGACGAGACGCTCGATGACGCTGGCGCGGGGAATCATCACCAACGGGATCAGCCGCCTGTAGAACTTTTTGCTCGGCACCGATTGCTTCTTTCCTGCCCGATCGCCCGAATCCTAACCCACCGAGATCGAATCCCGTACGGATCCATCGGTCGGCTCACGCCCCCGAGAGGGAGACAATCCATGTGTCTCGGTGGCATACTTGGAGTTTATGCCGCAAAGAAGGTCCCCCTCCGGTCCGAGTCGGTCCCTGGAACCCGCATCCGGGTCTCCCCACGATTCTGCGCGACGATCATGAGCATCACGCGCTACCCACTCGATTGGAGTCAACCTCTCCTCGCAAACCCCTGACGCTCGCGAGACGTCGAAAATGAGGCAAATCACCCCATGAAATCCGATAGCACCCATCCCTTCGATCTCCACGGCCGCGTCGCTGTCGTGACCGGTGGCAATCGCGGCATTGGCCTCGGCATGGCCCGGGCCCTCGCCGATGCCGGCGCCTCGATTTCCACCTGGGCCCGGGACGAAGCCACGATGGCCAAGGCCGCGGCCGACCTGTCGGCTCGCGGGGCCAAAACCCATTCGATCCGATGCGACGTTTCCTCCGAAGAAGAGGTGGTGGAGGCGGCGCGCCAAACCATTGAGCACTTCGGCCGGGTCGACATCGGTATTGCCAACGCCGGGTACGGTCGCCCCGCCGATGCCTTGAACCTCGACCTCGATGGATTTCGCCGGCTTCTGGCTACCAACCTCGACGGTGTTTTTCTCGTTTTTCGCGAACTGGGGCGACACATGTCCCAACGCGAGGGCGGAGGAAAGCTCATCGCAGTCTCGTCGATCTCCGCCCAATCGGGGACGCCCCTGCAACCTCACTATGCCGCGAGCAAGGGCGCGGTCGAGGCACTCGTCCGCGCCTACGCCGTCAAACTGGCGCGCCACGACGTCCAGGTAAACGCCATCCGGCCCGGATGGATAGTGACCGACGCCACCGCGCCCGCGGTGGAAAACGAGGATTTCTCGAATCTCGTCGTCAAGCGAATCCCGGCGAGGCGCTGGGGCACCATCGACGATCTCGGAGGTCTCGCCGTCTACCTGGCCTCGGACGCCTCGCGGTATCACACCGGGGACGTAATCCGCGTCGATGGCGGCTACGCGATCTTCTGATCCGAATCTCGAAAAACCCGCGCACCCCGCACCGCCGGGACGAACGTCGAGGCGTATCCTTCCCTACCTCGGCGAACAGTTTTCCACGGATTTAACGAGCTCGTCCCGAAGGCCCTCGAATTCTTTCGCGAGTTTGCGAAGCCACTTCGAGCGTTCCTCGTTCGGATCCAGGTCGGCCGTTTCCACGGCGATCACCGCGATCATTCGGGTCGCCTGGGCCTGGAGAAAGAGAAAGCGGATATTGAATGCGCCGTCTGGAAATACCATCTCGTGCATCCCCACGGCCTTCGCCGACGCCTGGATGGCATCGCCCACCGGGCTTGGAGCCGGTTCTCGACTCACGTCCGGCTTGAGTCGGCGAAGCTTCGAAATTTCCGCGGCCCGACGCTTCGAAGTTTCGCTGATCCTCTCCATGATCGAGGCAATCTCGGCCGGAGGCTTGTTCAGCGTGAGTTTTCTCATCAGCAGAAGCCACTTCAATTGGGATTCGTCGCGGAGAGACGACTCGAGCAGGGAGTATCCCACTTCGAGATTTTCCTGGGTTCGCGTTTCGGTTTCGGCTCGAGCGATTCCCGTTTCGCCCTGCAGAACGTCCACACCGGCGACGACAACGACGGCGAGGAGGCCGAAGAAAAACGTCCGGAAAATACGCGAGCACCGGCTCCCAGAAGAAAACCTCACATGACTGTCGGACATCGGGGGGCCTCCTCCTTCGAAGACTTCGCCTAGTGAATCAATTGAGCAAAGACGATCACGGTTTCCCGCTCGTCTTCCGTGACCTCCCCGTCTACGGCCACCACCGACTCCATGGCCCGCAAAAAACGAACCCGGTGCTCGTGGGGAATGTCCTGGGGATCGACGGAATCCGGCGACGGGGGCTCCTTCAGCCAGCCGGCGACCTGGTTCATCTCGTCGGTATCGAGCTCGAGCCGCGTGATCATCTGGGCCACCAGTTCCTGCTCTTCCGGGGTGATCTTGAGGTCGATCCATGCAAACGAACAAACGAAACGCAGCAACTGCATGCGCTCCTGGGAACTCAGTTCAAGAAGAGAGGATTGACTCATGCTCGTAGTTTTCTCCATGGCGAAACGGCGACAGCCGGCCGTACGGGATGGGCTCGGAAAGACTACCCCAGGCGAAGCTCGATCCCTCGTTCGAAAATCAGGTGTCCCGGGGCGCTCCCTTGCCCAGAAGACGCGCGGTGTGGTTTCCGTTGGCGTCCCACCCCTGTTCGAAACGCAGTGGTTCGATCCCCGCGCCGCGCACCGCCCCGGCCAGGTCATCGAAGTTCACAAGGAAGCGACGCCCCGGATGTGCGTGCCGCTCCGCGTGGGTCGTCGTGGGTTGAACGTAGAGAACGAGCCCACCGGGAACGAGGGCGCGAGCAATGGCATCCCAGTGGTCCCTCCCCAACAAAAACCACGTACACGCCACCACGTCAAAGAGTCCGGGGGGAAACCCGTCGCGGTCTAGATCCATGGCCCGGGTCGAGATCGCCAAACCCTCTGCCTCCGCCACGGCCCGAGCCAGTTCGAGTCCTCGCTCCGAGATGTCTACCAGGCTCGCCTCGAGCCCGCGGCGGGCCAGGAAGAGCGCATTCCGCCCGGTGCCGCCTGCGACGTCGAGAGCTCGCCCGGACAAGGGCAACCGGTTGGCGACCTCCTCCAAGAACGGGTCCACCGGTTCAACAACCGCGTCTTTCTTCGCGTAGCGCGCGTCCCACTTCTCGCGATCCGATTGGCTCACTGCTCTTCTCCGCCAGAACCGACCTTGCCCAATCTTCGGTACCGCTTGGTGGGCGCCGCGTCCGCTAGCATACAGACCGCGCGAGCCCTATCCCGCAAACCAAGCCCAGGACTGTCGCTCGCACAACAGTAGGGGGGCGCATGCACAAGATCGACTGGCCCGTCTTCGCGGCCGCCGTGACCTGCCTCTGCGCGGCCACGTTGCCCCTGGCCATCGCCCCAGATGCCAGCGCGAGCGTCATTCAATCGACCTACCGCTGGGTCGCCCAGGCCCTGGGTCCCCTTTATCTCTGGGCGGGGACCTTGACGTTCTTCTTTGTCTCCTACCTTGCGCTCAGTCGGCACGGTCGAGTCGTCCTTGGACCCGGTCCTCCGGACCCCGAATTCGACGATTTCTCCTGGTTCTCCATGCTTTTCTGCGCAGGGATCGCGAGCGGTCTCCTCTACTGGGGCGTGATCGAATGGGCCTACTACTACCAGGCGCCCCCCTACGGCGCCGAAGTCGGCTCGCCGACCGCCCTCGAATGGGCCACCAGTTATCCACTCTTCCACTGGGGCTTTACCGCCTGGAGTTTTTACGCACTTCCCACGGTCGCGATCGCCTATGCCTGCCACCGTCGGGGAGAAGGTTCGTATCGCCTCAGCACCGCTTGTCGCCCCCTACTCGGCTCACAAACCGACGGGTTCCTTGGTCGCGCCATTGACGTGTTCTTCATCGTCGGCATTCTCGGAGGCGCCGGAACTTCTCTGGGCCTCAGTACGCCCATGCTTGCCGAGGGCACGGCGCAACTCTTCGGATGGGTCCGCTCCTACGCCCTGGACGTCGCGATCGTTCTTGGCTGCGCCGTCATTTTTTCCATCAGCGTCTACATCGGGCTGGAGCGGGGAATTCGCATCCTCAGCAATGCCAACCTCGTCCTCTCCCTCGGCCTCATCGCTCTCGTCCTTGTCGCCGGAGACACTCTATTCATCCTCGAGGCAAGCACGAGTTCAATCGGACACGTGCTTCAAAATTTCTTCCGGATGAACCTCTGGGCCGAGCCCTTCATGAATACCGGTTTCGTCGAAGATTGGACGGTCTTCTACTGGGCCTGGTGGATCGCCTACGCTCCCTTCATCGGTCTTTTCGTGGCTCGAATTTCTCGCGGGCGCACGGTGAGACAGGTCGTCCTCGGGATGCTCCTCCTGGGAACCGCGGGATCCTGGATCTTCTTCATGGTCCTGGGAAACTACGCCCTCGGTCTACAACTCTCGGGAGAACTCCCGGTCGTGGAAATCCTCGACCAACACGGCGCACCGACCGCGATTATCGCCGTGGTGTCCTCGCTCCCCCTCACCTCGTTGAGCCTCGGGCTGTTCTGCGTCATCGCCCTCCTCTACCTCGCAACGACCTTCGACTCGGCGGCCTATACGATTTCCTCGGGCGCAAGCCGGGATCTCGGGGCCACCGGGCACCCCAGCCGAGGTCACCGGAGTTTCTGGGCGTTGGCCGTCGCCGTGTTGCCCATCGCGCTGATGGCCGTGGGCGGGTTGAAGAGCCTGCAAACGGTATCCCTGGTGGCCTCGGTGCCCTTACTTGGGGTGGGAGTCCTGCTGGCCCTGTCCCTTCTCCGCCGCCTCCGGGACGAACCCGCCGATAGCCCCAACCCAGACTTCAACGCGCCATCGACGTACGATGCCGATCATCCGGAATAAAAGGAGAAATTTTCCATGGATCAATTTCTGAAAGGCCGGACGGCCTGGGTCACGGGGGGAGCTTCCGGCATGGGACGAGCCATCGCCCTGGCCCTGGCCGAAGCCGGTGCAGACGTGGCGATCGGGTCGCTGCTCTCGAACCGGGACGGACGGGTCGATGGCGAACTGGCCTACCTCCCGGGCGAAGCCGAGCTTGACGAAGTCCGCAACCAGATCGAAGCCCTGGGTGTTCGCGCTTTTGCCGCAGGCCTGGACGTCACTTCCGACGAATCGGTGGACACCTTTCACCGTTCGGCGGTCGACGCGCTCGGTGAGATCGACATCCTCGGCAACGCGGCGGGGATCACCGCCGAGCAGACGGTGTGTGGCCACTCCGATTCCCTGTGGCAAAAGGTCATCGACGTCAACCTGAACGGGATCTATCGAACCACTCGCCGATGCTTGCCGCGGATGATCGAGCGCAGCTGGGGCCGTGTCATCAACATTGCCTCGACCGCCGCCTCGGTGGGAGCCTCCACCTCAGCCGCTTACTGTGCCTCGAAGGCCGGGGTCGTCGGTTTTTCGCGCTGCGTCGCGCTCGAAGGCGCCGAGCACGGCGTGACCTGCAACGCGATCAGCCCCACCTGGGTTGAAACCAAGTTCGGCGTCCAGTGGATGCACAACATCGCCGAGGTCCAGGAATCCCGGGAGGGAGAAGCCTACGTATCCGATGCTCGCGAGGCGAACCCCCAGAAGCGCCTGATCCAGCCGTCGGAAATTGGCAGCCTCGCCCGCTTTTTGTGTCGCGAAGAGGCCCAGGGCATCACGATGCAGGATCTCACGGTTTCGGCCGGCTCCCTCTGGTAGAGGGCGTCCGCCCGAAATCCGGGGCGGCTTACGCCGCGGTAAACTCGACCGTCGGCGGAAGGCCCGATCGAGGGCGGATGGTCTCGAACATCGATTCCAGGTGGGTCGTTGTCGCCGGCAACTCACCTCGACCGATTCCGGGGCACTGGAGCTCGGCCTCCGCGACAATCTCGCGCCGGAGCTCCCGGACCAGTTCGAGGTTGCGACGCAACTCATCCACCAGCGATGGACCTTCCGGGGGGTGGAGAAGGCGCCTGTTCAGGGCTTCCAGGCAATCGATGTCCCCGTAGTTCACGTATCCCGAGGGCGAGTGCCCCAAATCGGGAGCCGCCTTCGACCATCGACGGAGGAAGGCCTGCATCGATACGTTCGCCAACGCAAACGACTGAAGGGTCTCGGTCAACTCCTCGATGGCCTCGGGATCGGTGATCCCCTCGCGAAAAAAGAGCAACGCGATCCCGCCCCAATACATCGCCAGGTCCCATACGAACTTCGTCGTCATCACGGGTGGATTTCCCAGGATCGAATACTGGCGGTAGTAGGTCGCGGAAAACGTACGGGCCAGGGAGCTGAACACCCGGTCGTACGCGCGGGCGACGTTTTCGATGGACTCACCCGCCATGTCTCGCATGACCAGGTCCGTAGCGAAATTATTGGCAAGTGCGATGAAGTCGGTCCCTGGCGAATACAATGCGTCGAGAAACATTCCGGACTCGCCAAGAAGACACCAGCGTCGGTGGCTGAAAATCTGTTTCGAATCGTAGGCGCAGTTCCGGATCGCGCGAAAATCCATCCGCTTGTCCAGGTGGGATTCAAGCGCCCGGGCCAACTGGGGCTCGTGGTGCTCCAGCCACGAGAGTGCTTTTTCAAAATTGTGAAGTTCGGAAAACCCGTGGCGCTTCTCTTCCGCGACGATTCCAACACTGGTTCGATCGTCTGCCAGCGGAATCAACCAGACCCAGTAGCCCGGGCCCACCAGGTGATTCGTTCCCAGGCGACGCGGATGGTCCGTCCGCTGCCGCCACGAAGGCTCTTTGCACCAGTCGTTCGGCTCAATGGCATGATCGATTCGAAACCAGGCAGCATTGACGTCGTGCCGGTTCTTGCGTTCCAGGTTGAACTTCTTGCGCAAGAGGGATGCCCTTCCCGTGGCATCCAGAAACCAACGACAATCCAGCGTCCGGCGGCGTCCGGCGCGCTCGATTTCGACCCGGTGCTCCTGGCCTTCGCCACTCGCCATGGAGATCGACCGGATCACCGCTCGATCTTCAACCTCGATTCCGCGCTCGATCGCACGCTCTACGAGACCATTTTCAAAGCGACCTCGATCGATCTGGTAGGAGGGCACTTCGAGAAAATCCCGAAGTCCCACTTCCGGTCGATCCTCAATCTGCTCATTCTCTCCCTGGCTCATGTAGAGGCGCAAGCCCAGCTTGGGAACCTCCTTTTCGAGGAGGTCGGCCAGGCCCAGGGTCTGGGAGAGATACATGCTCCCAATCTCGACGGAAGATTCGCCCACCTTGTGCGCTGCTTCGGGGTAGGGCAACGCGGTGCGCTCTACGACCCGAATCGAAAGCTCCGGTAGTGCTTGCTTCAACTGGAGCGCCGCACACAACCCCGCGAGCCCTGCTCCGGCAACGACGACGTCGGTGCGCTCCGGGTTGTTCACCCGAGCCCCCCGTTGACGGAGATCACCTGGCCCGTGACGTAGGATGCACCGGTCGAAAAGAGAAAGGCCACGACCGCGGCCACTTCCTCGGGCGTCCCCAAGCGCTGCATCGGGATGAGTTTCGAGACTTCGCCGACGGGAAGGCCTTCGAGCATCTCGGTGTCGATCAACCCGGGGGCGACGCTATTGACCGTAATCTTTCGCTTCGCGAGCTCGAGGGCCAGCGAGCGCGTAGCTCCGATGAGGCCTGCCTTGGACGCGCTGTAGTTGACCTGGCCCCGATTTCCCTGGAGACCCGAAGCCGACGCAATCGTCACGATGCGTCCACCCTTCTTTGCGCGAACCATGGGCATCACGAGGGGGTGCACCACGTTGTAGAAACTGCCCAGATTGGTCTCGAGAACGCGGTCCCAGGACTCTTCGGTCATGCCCGGAAAGGGAGCATCGGAATGGACCCCCGCGTTGCAAACCACCCCGTAATAGGGCCCGTGCTCCGACAGGTCCTGGGAAAGCGCTTTGCGCGTGGCTTCCCGGTCGGAAACATCGAAAGGGAGGAGCGTGGCGTTTCCGCCATCCGACTCGATGATTTCGCGAGTCGCCTCCGCATCCGCTTCGCGCGAGCGGTAGTTCAGCGAGACGGAAAACCCGGAGATTCCAAGCGATACGGCGATCGCCCGCCCGATCCCGCGGCTCGCTCCCGTTACCAGTACACGATGTCTCACTGTGGCCGCTCGACCCTCCAGCGCAATACCCTCCGAACGGACAAAATCATACCCGCCAGAGCCAAAGAAACCACTTGGTCGAAATTCCTCAAAGTGCAGAACCCCTCCCGCTATCCTTTTTGTCACTCCCACGGAGAACCCATGCCATGGCCTCGCCCTCTCGATTCCCCACGTGTCGCCCCTCCAAGTACCTGGCGGCGATTCTCCTAGCCTCGTTGATCGGCGTTCTCGCGTGTTCTACTTCGCTCGTCGCTCCTTTTGTCGTGCGGTACCAGGTGCCCGTCGAGGGACCCAAGGTGTTGTTCCTTGCAAGTTCCGAGCAAGAGGCCCGGATTCAATCGGCCCTCGAGAACGCCGGTTTTGAAATCACGCGTACGTGGCAATCGGGTGAGTACCAACTCCGAATAGACGTAGGTGCCGTACACCAGAGCCGTGACTGCGGAACCTTGAACAACATTCGCTACCAGCTGATTTCCCAGGGCCAGGAAGCCCTTCAACTGAAAGGCCGAGGTTGGACCGGGACCTGCACCCCGAATATCTTCGATGCCATGAGCGAAAAACTCGCTTCCTACTTTCCCTAAAACGCCTCGGACGCCTCTCGTGGGCGGGGCGTCATCTCCTCGGCGCCCTGGACTGGAAGGCGCGAAGCCACAGCAAGGACGCATAAACGAGCCCCGGCAGCATCCAGAGAAGTTCGCGAAGCCGAGCCACGAGCCCCACGGCGAGACCCACTTCAACCGGGTAACCGAGGATCGTAAAGATCCATACCTGGGCCCCCTCAAGCACGCCGACTCCGCCCGGTACCGGAAGCAGGTGCGCGGCGCCCGTGGCAAAGAGAGCCGCAACGACCGCGACGGGATCTGAGGGCAAGCCGAACGCCGCCAGCAACAATGCAAATTCGCCAATCACGAGACCGTTGGCCAGGAGCCCCGCGGCAAATCCCGCCCGGAGCCGAACAGGATCCTCGCTCAACCGCTTCGCTCCGTGTTCCGACTCTTCGAGAACCTGGACGCGAGAGCCCACAAACTCGAAGCGATCCATTTTCGTATTCGCGACAAGAGCCGTGACCAGACCGGAGCCGCGCCGCAGGCGCCGGACGGCGAACCCGATTCCGAGGAGAAGGCCCACCGTGGCCACCGCGACAATCGTCATCGCCTCCGCGACACGGGGAACTCCCTGCTGCAGGAGAATTGCGGCAAAAATCAAGCTGAACGGAGCGGTAGCGGCAATCTCGAGAGTTCGATCGACAGCGACACTGGCGATCGCGGCGCCTGCGGCCACTTTTCCCCTCACCGCAAGCCATATGCGGAAGGGATCGCCGCCCACCTTCCCGCTCGGGATCAGCACCGCAAAGCCGTGCGCCGCGCTGCGATAGAGCACCATGACCCCAAGGCTCGGCGGGCACGCCAGGGCGCCCAGGAGAAATCTCCAACGCCAGGAGAGACACCCGAGGGTGGCGGCTCCCATCGCGAAAAACGCAGCAAGCAGTCCTGGAGAGAAATCGCGCCCCAGCAATTCGAGCGCGCCCTCTCCGTACCGGTACAAAAAGAAGGCGAGTGCGCCGGAGCCCGCAACGAACGTCGAGGCGAGAATCCAGCGCGACTTCAGAGAGGCGCGACTTTGGTACACCAGACCGGTCCAGGCTCACCATCGATCTGAAGGGCCACCCTTCCCGGATGACCGGCAACGACATGCTCCAACAGGGGAAGCGCAGCGGCGATGTGCATCCCCCCGTAAGGCGGCAGGCAATGAACCCCCTCGACGGATTCTCGATTGAAACCCTCGAGTTTCGCCATCGCCCCTTCTTTGGAGTTTGTAAGTCCGAACCCCACGGCGAGACCAACCTCCATCCCCGGAACGGCGAATGGCCCCTGCAGCGGTTCGTCAAAAAAGACCAGGACGACTTCCTTGCCGTCGGCATGAAGACGGCTCGACGCCTCAAGAAAACCCGACATCACGAGCTCTCCTCCGCCGGTCAGGGTCGTCGATGTCATCGTATTTTTCTCGGCAATCGAGGCGTAGCCCCCCGCCGCGTTGTGCACGGAATTGTGAAATTGGGTCGGTGAGAGCTTTCCCTCGCCCCGGGCCATCCCTTCGAACATGGAAATCGACGTCGCATGTTCGCCGTGCGCGGTACCCCACAGGGTATAGACCGCCGAGCCGTCCCATCCCGCCCCCGAAACCACCTGGTCAAAGACTTCGATAGCCGCTCGAGTCTGCGCGGTCGCCCGACGACGGAGAGAACCTTGGAGCCGATTCGAGGTCGGGGTCTCGCATTCGGCATCGCGCTTCGATTCGACCCATGAATCCGCGTTCGGGTAACCCGGGGACCAGAGGCCCACGCTACGGACGTAGACCTCGCTCACTCGGGGGCTCCAAAGAGAAGGCTCACGTTGCTCCCGCCAAAGCCGAACGAATTGCTGAGAACAGCGTCCAAGTTGACGTCACAGGTCTCGGTGGGGACGAGAAGGTCGATTTCGGGGTCGATGGGGGCCGCACCCGCGCTCGCAGGCACCCAGCCCCCCATCAAGGATTCGAGGACAAAGACCGCCTCGATCGCCCCGGCCGCTCCGAGCGTATGGCCCACGTAACCCTTCGTCGAGACGACGAGGGGGTTCGCGTGACTTCCGAAGACACTGCGAATCGCCTTGGCTTCCATGCGATCATTGAAAGGGGTACCGGTGCCGTGGGCATTGACGTGACCCACCTCTTCAGGCGAACGACCACCGTCGAGAAGTGCCTCCTGCATCACCGCCTGGGCCCCCCGGCCTTCGGGATCTGGAGCCGTCATGTGGTGCGCGTCGGACCCCTCGCCGGTTCCGAGAAGGCGAGGGCCGTTCCCCGACCGTTCCAGGAGCGCCAACGCGGCCCCCTCGCCGATGGTGATCCCTCTTCGATCGCGGCTGAAAGGCCGCGTCGGCTCCTCGGAAAGCAGCGCCAGGGAACGAAAGCCGCGCAGCGTGGTCTGGCACAGCGAGTCTGCCCCTCCAACGAGGACCGCGTCGACCAGGTCGGCCTCGATCCAGCGCTTCGCGCTAGCAAACGCCTTGCCGCCGGAGGCACAGGCATTCGACACGACCGAAGCCGGTCCCTCGAAACCCGTCAACCGTCGCAAAACGCGGACCATTCCGTGAGAAGAGCCATGCATCAAGACGTCGAAGCGAGGCTGCGGGGTTTCGCAGGCCGCGTACAGGGCGTAGGCGTTTTCGATTTCATCCAGCGAAGCGGTCGAAGAACCCATGCAGATGCCAACCCGGGTGGCCCCCCATCGCTCCCGAGCCGCCTCGACCGCTCCCTCGAGGGGCAAAAGAGCCTGCTTCAGAAACCGGTTGTTCCACGAGTCGAACTCGACGAGGTCTCCATCGAGATGCACGATCTCCCGAGAAACCGCGCCGCAAACGGTGTCGAAAGGGGTCCCTGGAGGGGGGGGCGAAAACTGCGCCTGGCCCTTTCGAATGGCTTCGACACAGGTTTCGACGTTGGTCCCGAGCGCGCTCACCAGGGACCACGACGTGACGGGAATTCCCCGGTACGAAGCTTGATTCAATGTTGGACTCCCTCGGGCGCGTGGCGACTCCACGCCGGAAATGTTCCCGACACGCCGACCACGCTGGCCTCGTAGCCACATTGCGGAGCATGGATCTCGAATCCGTTCCCGCCGTGGCTCCCAGCGTAGCGGATCAAACTCACCTCCCCGGCACCGGACTCGCGAAGGCGACACGAAGCTTCCGGCTGCGGACCCAGGCAAGCACAAAGCCACGCGGAAAGCAGGACGATGGAGATTCTCTTCGAACGACCCAGTTCATCTCTCTTCCCCGGACGCGCGAAGAGAACTCCGGGCTATCACCACGACACATGGGGCCGCCAGCAGGGACAGGGAAATGCCAACACTCGCCGTCAATCCGATCGATTGCAAGGCGGGCTGGCCGGACAGGGCCAACGCCCCGAAAACAAAGACCGATGTCAACCAGGAAATCACGAGGCTCGACAGCGCTGAAACTGCACCGCCGGTTTTCCCCACGGAATCGACACAGAAGATCCCGTAATCGACTCCCATTCCGAGAACGACGAGCAGACTCACCGCTCCAATCACGTTGACGGGATGACCCGAGAGTCCAAAGAGCCCCAGGACCCCCAATGTCCCTACCGCTGCTGGAAGGACAGCAAGCAACCCGCGAAGCGGATTCCTGTAGCGAACCCCCAGGACACAAAAAGCGACCGCGCTGCCCAATCCAACCATCCATGTCGTCGACTCCCGGTAGCCCCGGTAGACGTCTGCCACGATCTTCTCGTGGTCGATCAGATACGCGTTTTCGAGATCCGACAAGCGCGCTCGAACACTTCCAGGGGAGCTCACTTCTTGAAGATGGGTCACGACTGCAAAGCCGTCTTCCATTTCCACCAGTAGGTCGAGTACCCGGGCCAAAGAAGAATTCTCGAAATCTTCGACCCGAAGCGGTTCTCGGGAGGGGGTGTCGATGTCGTTTCCAAAGGCGTCGAATGCGCCTGGCCGAAAGCCCCGGCTTTGAAATGCGCTGTCGATCCGGGTGTCGCGTTGGTCGACCTGCCGGAAGGCAGCGAGATTCTCGAGCTGGCGTTCCTCCGACCAGAGGAACGCGTGAATTGAATTTACTCCTCCAACCTCACCAGCCAACCGCGCTTCTTCCAGGCGCGCGTGGATCTCCTCGTTGAGAGAGAGGGCCGCCTGTGGATTCGGGGCGAGACCCACGGCAAATTGGCCGCTATCAAAGCCGCCCACGCGCTCGCGAACCCGCTCGCTCTCCGCAAAGGCCGTCGGATCCGGATTCATCAGGTTCGACGGGTCATCCGCCCAGCGCAGTTGCGGCAGGCCGAGAACGAGAACCAGGCACAGGACCACCCCGGCTCCAACCAGGAGCCCCCGATGCGCCTCGAGACCTTCGACGATCCGCACGAAGGTCCGTGCCAACACCTCCTGGGCCGCGCTCGGTGTGATCTCGACCGGGAGAAATGCGGGGACCGCGTAGAGCGTGAAACCCAGGGCGACCGGCACTCCAATCGCCGCAAAGATTCCCATCTCGCGCAATCCCGGAAACTCGCTCAGTGCAAGAGACAGGAAGGCGAGCGTCGTCGTGGCCGCGCTCAACACCAGCGAGGGCTGAATCCTCCGAACCGTCGCTGTCACCGAACGTTGCGCCGAGCGAAGTGCGTGATGATTCAGGAGGTGGATCGGATAATCGATCGTCACGCCCAGCAGAACGAATCCAAATGCGAGGGTGATTCCGTGAAGGGTGTCGGGGAGAGAAAGGGCAATCGCAAGCGCCGACAGGAATCCGGCCGCGGGCACCATGGCCACGATCGCCAGTTGCCGAAAAGACCCATAAACGAGGAGGAACAATCCGCACACGAAAATGATCGAGACCGTCGATACGAAGAAGATGTCGGAACGTACGCTCCGCTCGGTCGCCACCGAAATTCGATTGACACCGCTCTGCTCCAGAACGAATCCTCCACCGTAAAGGGCATCCAGTCGATCGAATTCGACCTGGAGATCGTGCAGCAGCGGCTTCTGCCTCTCGGAGTCGAAGGGCGATGAAGTCAACTCGAGAAAAACAAGCGCGTGCTCGCCATCGTCACTGGCAAAGTTTCCGTTCTTCCCCGTCGGAGCCAGCTGTACTTGCCGAACGCGATCCAGGATTCGCTCGAAAAGACCCAGCGGATCTTCGGACGCGGTCTGAGAGGCCCCGCGAATCGGAGAACCGACCAGTCGGGTTTTCAATTGATCGGCCGCTCGAAGTAGTTCATCGGTCTCGAAAAATTTCGGAATCTCCCTGGAAGGATCATCCGACGCGAGATAGAAGCGGCGATCGAAGTAGATTTCGAAAAAAGCCCGGGCGCGATCCTCGTGGAACCCCGTCTCCACCCACGCCACCTCGGGATGCGAAGCGAGGTAGCCCCCCAAGGCGTGGGCCACCTTGTCGCGATGTGGCGCACCGCCCACCGAAAGAACCATCCGCCGAGACAACCGCGACTGAACCAACTCGAGGGAGAGTTCGACCAGTTCCGCTTCGTGTTCGGAGGGAATGAAGTGGGTCAGCCCGTGATTCAACTCGAAGCGAACGAGGGAGTAAGCGCACAAGACGGCAAAGAAACAGAAGACAATCCGGCGAATGGTCGAAGGGCTCACGGAAGCGAACCGGTAAAGTCGGGGTGGAAAATCCGGTTCCGATCCGCTCCCTCGACCTCGGAAAGGGGAATGGCGTCTTCGAAAACGAGCACCGTTCGATCTCCGTTGGCCTCGAAAGTCGCCATGCGCGTCAATTCGGCGCCCCGACCTTTCACCTCGATTCGCTCGATAATGTGCTGAAGGGTTCGGGACCGGGGCCGCAGTTCGAGCGCCCAGGAGTCTCCCGATCCGCGAAAGTCGAGGACGTAGCGTCGGCGCAGTTCCGCGAGATCTCCACGGAGGAGGACTCCGAAAATTCCGACCAATCCTCGCGCCACGTCACTGGACGCGAGATCAAAGGACTGGCTTCCCGTCGCGTCCTCCAGGAAGACACGGTCTCCGCGGACAATCACGCTCGAACGCACCGGCCGCAGGGTGTACCGCGCCAGGTCGCCGGGAGGCGAAAAAAACATGAGACCCTCGGAGTGAATGGGATCCGAGAGAACGGCCAGGTGGCGAGACTCCCGAAATGCAACCCGCATGCCGGGTCTCGAAGCCAGGCGATCCATCAACCACTCGAGCTGGACCCCGGGCGTCGGAGATGCAGCCGGCTGGATCGTGTCCTCGGCCGGGGACTCGATCGCCCAACCGGTGACGAAGATGGCCGCCACGAACCCCATCCATCCTGCGCAACCAAGGCTTCCACGCCCCCCCCCACGGGAAGTCCCTTCGGATGCCCCGCGCGATCCCCGACCGGAAAAGGTTTTTCGCACCCTTTGCTGGAACAAATCGATTGGGGCCTCGTCCGCCGAATGGCCTTGTCTTCTCGAAGCCACCTGCGCAGCCCTCCAAAGGCGTTGACACCTCTGCCCAATCCCTTGAGAATCGAGAAGACCCGCGGCGTTCTGCAACAATCCGCGAAAACACGATGTGCTGCGACGCGCCATCAAGCTAGCCGTATTGGGCCCCGATGCAAAAAAGCCCCCCGACACCGTTCTCCAACCCACCGCCCTCTGCTCCGCACCCGTCCGGCCATGGGATCAAGTCCTCCGCGAAACGCACCTGGCGAATCGCCCGAACGGGAGTGGCTTTTGCCCTCGCAGGGCTCATGGCGGCGGGCGTGGCAATTACCGTAGTACCCATTCTGCATTTGTTTTCCAGGAATTCGCTGGCGAAAGCCCTGCGACTTCAACGTGTTGTTCACTACGCTTGCAGAGCCTTCCTCCGCTTCCTCGAATTCGCTGGACTTTTCCATTTTGACGTGAACGATACCCGCCGCCTACGGGAACCAGGCGTTCTTGTCGTCGCGAATCACCCTACCCTGCTCGATGCGATTGTTCTCCTGGCCCAGATGCCGCAGGCCTACTGCGTCGTGAAGCGCAACTTCCATCGCAACCCTTTCTTCGCCCCTCCCGCCGCGGCCGCTGGCTACGTCGCCAGCGACGATGGGCTCCAGATGGTCAACACCTGTGCCGCCCATCTTCGGGAGGGACGCTCGGTCATCATCTTTCCGGAGGGAACCCGATCCCCTGTCGGCGAACTGGGCCCTTTCGAACGCGGACCCGCTCATGTCGTGCTCCGCTCCAACTGCAAGACGGTTCCGGTGACGATTCAAACGAGCCCAGCTACGCTCTATCGCGGCTGCCACTGGTGGGACGTGCCTAACCGACCCTCTACTTTTAGGGTTCGGGTCGGACAGTTTTTCGAACCCGGTGCCTCTTTCGAACAGAAGAAGAGTCGAACGCTCGCCGCCCGAAGCTACACGGCTTCGCTACGAGACTATTTCGAGAGGGAACTCAACCTTGGGTGAACAGGAAACACTCCACGAAGAACTGAAAGGGTTAATCGTCGAAGCTCTCGCTCTCGAGGACATCCTGCCCTCCACGATCGATACCGACGCGCCGCTTTTCGGCGACGGGCTCGATCTCGATTCGATCGATGCTCTCGAGATCGCGATGGTTCTCGAGGAACGTTTCAACGTCCTGGTAGACGACGACCCGGAAAAAAACCAGGAAATCTTTGCCTCGATCCGCAGCATCGCAAAGTTCATTACGGAGAATCGTCCAGGGTGAACCGGCTCGGCAGTCTCGTTCTCGCGCGGAGAGATCCTGATGCCATCGTCGCCCAAAAGCGGGTCTCCATCGGGGACGGCGTTCAGTTCACGCGCTGGAACGAGTTCCAGCGAGACGTCGCGGGGCTTGCCGAGCGCATCGACGCCCAACCCGGAGGACCCTGGGTGCTCCTCACCGAAGACGCCTACGCCTTTGCGGTCGGCCTGTTCGGCCTCTGGCACAGCGGTCGCCACGCACTTTCCCCACCCAATCACCAACCCGAATCCGTCCGCGATCTGCAAACTCGTGCATCGGGAGTCCTCACCGACCGACCCGATTGGTTCCGAAAGGGAGAAACCCAGCATCCGCTTCTCGATCCCGCTCCCGGAGATCCGAACCTTCTGCGACCCCTGGATCGAGAGGCCATTGCCCTGGAACTCTATACGTCGGGGACAACGGGCGACGGAAAGGCCGTGACCAAGCGCATCTCGCATCTCGAAGACGAGATCGCAGAACTGCAGCGAGTCTGGGATCCCGTCCTCGGGAATGCCACCGTGTTTTCGACTGCCTCCCATCAACACCTCTACAGCCTCGCGATCGGCTTGCTCTGGCCCCTGTGTTCCGGCCGCCCCTTCGAGCGTCACCACTATCTCCACGCCGCCGAACTCGTCCCGCCTATGCGCGATAGCAAGGATTGCGTGCTGGTGAGTGTCCCCACCCACCTGAAGCGCTTTGTCCGACACTCCCAGTCCGAAGAGTTGAAGGGCTTTTGCCGAGAAGTTTTTTCATCGGGAGGACCGTTGCCTCAAAAAACCGCCCACGACAGCGCGGCTCTTCTTGGCACATCCCCCATCGAAATCTTCGGCTCCACGGAAACCGGAATCGTTGCCTGGCGGCGCCAGGAGATCGAGAGCGCGGCCGACTTCTGGACGCCGATGCCTTCCGTCCAAATTCGACGGCAAGAGGAGTCCGGTGCGATCCGAATTCGATCGCCTTTCGTGAGTGTCGACTCGGGCGACGAAGGGTTCTCCACCGGAGACCGCGTCGAGATCCACGAAGAAAATCGTTTCGTTCTATTGCCGAGACTGGACCGGGTGGTGAAAATCGGCGAAAAGAGGCTCGACCTCGCGCGAATGGAGTCGGATCTCCGAGGCCATCCGTGGATCGAGGATGTCGCCCTTGGGACTTTGGAGCGCGAAGGAGAACTGCGGGTCATCGCCGCCGTCGTCGCCTCCGAAACGGGCCAGCAGTGGGTGGCCGAAGCGGGCCACGCGGGCCTGACCCGCGCGATCCGGGAGCATCTCGCCGACGCGTGGGATCCGGTGTTGCATCCCCGTCTCTGGCGCATTGTCGATCGACTCCCGGAAAATTCCCAGGGCAAGGTCACGCGGAACGAACTCCTCGCTCTCTTCGAAAATTCACCCGCGGACACGTCGAAAACGAGATCGGACCGTCCCCGCGTCATCGATCACTCCTGCGGCGACGATTTCATCGAACGCTCGTGCGTCGTCCCCCGTGATCTCGCCTGCTTTTCTGGTCATTTCCCCGGCTACCCCGTCGTCCCCGCCGTTCTTCAGCTCGACTGGGTCATGGAGATGATTTCGGAACTGCTCGGACAACCCGTCGGACTGGCAGGCCTACCGACATTGAAGTTCCTCGAGCCTCTCGAGCCGGGCCAGGCATTTCACGTACGGGTGGAACGGACGGGCCCGGGCGAATTTCGATGTCGACTCTGGAACGAGGGAAGAGTCTTCGCGCGCGGCCGTCTCCACGTGGACGCTGGAGACCAAACGTGAAACCGTGCATTGCGATTCCCATCTACGACCATGGCGGTACGGTCGGAAAGGTCGTCGAAGACGTCGCGTCACTCGGTCTTCCGTGTTTGATCGTGGACGACGGCAGCGGCGAACCGACCCGCCTGGAACTCCAACGACTCGCAGGGCGCCACCCATGGATCAAGATCATTCACCATGGGCGCAACCTGGGACGCGGGGCGGCCTTACGAACCGCGTATTCGCGGGCGAGCGAACAGGGCTTTACGCACGTTGTACAAATTGACGCCGATGGCCAACACGACACCGGCGATCTCCCGAAATTCCTCGACGCGGCCAAGCGATCGCCCGATTCCTTGATACTGGGACGACCGATCTTCGACGCTTCGGTCCCCCGCGCGCGCTTGTACGGGCGCCAGATCTCCCGTGCCATCGTTTGGATCGAGACCCACTCGATGCAGGTGGAAGACCCCCTCTGCGGTTTCCGTTGCATCCCCCTCGAGCCCACCCTCCAATTGCTCGGCCACCGCTCGACGGGCGATCGAATGGATTTTGACCCCGAGCTGGTGGTTCGTCTTGTCCGTTGCGGAATTCGCGTGATCAATGTGCCGACGCGCGTGAGGTACCCCGAGGGTGGAATCTCTCATTTCCACATGGTGTACGACAACCTTCGCCTGGCCAGGACGTATCTCCGCCTCGCCCTCGACGGACTCCCGGGTCGGCGAGAGATTCTTCGCCACCAGGCCCCCCCCTCGTGACGCCGGACCCCGGGGACCACACCGCGCCGAGACCGGAGTGGGTTAACGCAAGCGAGCGCGGGTCGCGGACCCTCCTGAACCTGGTGGTCTGGGGCATTCGAAGACTGGGCAGCGCTCCCCTGCGCCTGCTGATCGGGCCCATTGCGCTCTATTACTTCGTCTTCGACGGGCGTGCCCGTCGCGCCTCACAGCGATACCTGCTCCGGGTCGGAGCCTACAGCGCGGATTCCAGTTGGCTGGAGAGATGGATCCAGAGCTATCGCCACTTCCACAGTTTCGCCGAGATGATTCACGACCGACTCACGCTCTGGGGCGGCGATCCGAACGAAATTTCGGTCACCATCAACGATCCGGAAAAGGTCCAGGATCTCCTGCAAAAACACCGCGGCGCATTCATGGCAGGGGCCCACCTTGGAAATTTCGACGTGCTTCGGGTCATCGCCCGCGATGCCGAAATTCCCGTCAATGTACTCATGTTCACGGCCAACGCGGTCAACATCAACGCGGCCTTCGAGACCCTCGACCCGGAATCGCAAGTGCGGATCATCCCCGTGAGCGCGGATGCTGTGGATTCGCTCGGAGTGACCCTCGGTATCCGCCGCCATATCGCCGCAGGCGAATTCGTAGCAGCCATGAGCGATCGCGTGCGACCCGGCGCCGAGCGGCGGGTCGCGGAAGTCGACTTCCTCGGCGACCGGGCCCTCTTTCCCGTCGGCGTTTTTCATTTGGCGGCAGTTCTTGGCGCGCCGGTGCTCCTCACCCTTGCCCTCCGCACTGGCCCTCGGCGGTACGAGGTTTTCATCGAAACCCTCTCCGAAGGCACCGAGAAGGTGGCCCCCAGCGAACGCAAACAGGTTCTCGAAGAACAACTGCAGGTCTTCGCCCATCGCCTCGAGGTTTTTTGTCGACAGGCGCCGCACCAGTGGTTCAATTTCTATGATTTTTGGAAGCTTCCCGAACCGTGAACATTGCAGACCTACCGCCTCTCCAGGAACTCCTCCCCCACCGCGGAATGAGCCTTCTCCTGGATCAAGTACTCGCCCATGACGGAGCGAAAACGACCTGCTCGATCGGGCTCAAGGATCAAGTCTGGCTGAAGAACGCTGACGGCCGGATCGCGAACTGCCTGACGCTCGAGTACATGGCGCAGTGCGTAGCGGCTCACGAGTCGATCCGGGCATGGCTCGCCGGTCACCCCGCGGATATTGGCATGATCGCCGCGGTCTCCGACATGCAGGTCCACGTACCCGTACTCGAGCCCAATCAAAAACTTCGTGTGAGTTCCGCGCACATTCGGGGAAATCGAAAACTAAGGGCTTTCCGACACGCCTGTAGCGTCTTCGACGAAAACGATGCGACCGTCGCGGAGAGTCGGATCACGATCGCGTTGGGAACTCCGACCCCAAAGCGCAGCGCATAACTGCCGCCGACATCGAAAGGTCCATGGGCTCTTGTCCGGAACAATTCTCAATCCAGTGCTTTCCAGATCGAGCCCCACCCTTCTCGCAGTCCTGATCCTGGGGCTGGGTTGTACCCATCCGCCGTCTCCAACCGCGCCGGGGACACCGTTCTCGTTTCCCGAGGAAACTTTTGCCTTCGCCAACGATCTTGTAGCTGACTATCAACTGGGGCAGGACGGCCGAATGCACATGAGGCCGAGGGGCGTGCCCGCCGAGTACGGTCGAAACTGCGTGGCCATGATCCGCGCTGCGCGCCTCTTTCACTCCCACGCCCGCTTTGACGCCAGTCTCTCGCCCGCAAGCGAAGCGATCTACCGCGAACGCATCGAAGCGGTCCTGGCCAGCAACCCTCGGCAGAAGCGTCCGGGTGGGAACTTCATCGTCATCCCCGGCTACGAAAACCTCCACTCCTTCAGCCAGGGCAAAAAAGCACTACTCCAGGAACTCATCGATGACCGCTGGGGGGCGTACTTTCAGCGCGGAAACTGGCGGATGATCCTGCCTTTTTCACGCGCCCAGCAGGCCCGCAGTGCCGAGAGCCTGCTCGCGG
>JAZAOF010000033.1:0-20857 GCA_036228265.1 Myxococcota bacterium
GACATCGCGGCGCGGGGTCTCGAAATCGACCCCGCCGAGTTCCGCCGACGCAATTTTATCCCGAAGGACGCATTTCCTTACACCATCCCCAGCGGACACGAGTACGACAGCGGCGACTAAGAGCAGGTACTCGACAAGGCCCTCGATCTCGCGGACTACGGGGAACTCAGGCAGCAGCAGGCGGCGGCCCGAGAGGAAGGGCGCCTGGTCGGCATTGGCGTGGCCAGCGCCATTGAACCGGGCGTCTTCGACTGGAACGCGTATGCCATTGTCGGAATGCCTGGCACGGGAGTGCCCGAGGGCGCAACCGTTCACATCGACATCCTGGGAATGATCACCGTGCGCGTTGGCTTCGCTCTCGAAGGGCAGGGCCAATACACGCTGGTGTCCCAACTCGTCGCCGACTACTTCGGCACCGAACTCGAGGCGGTGCGCGTCGTGCCCCTCGACACGCAGTCGGCCCCCCCGTCCTTCGGCCCCGGCGGAAGCCGCCTGGGCGTAGCCATCACGGGGGCTGTTCTCGGCGCGTGCGAGAAGATTCGCGAGAAGATGACCCGGGTGGTCGCCGCCCTGATGCAGACCGAGCCCGCGAATATCCAGTTCAAGGACGGAAAATTCGGTATTCCCGGCGTCGAAGGCGCCGAAATGGGTGTCCCCGACGTGGCGGGGACCATGCTGGCGCGCAGCGATCTCCTTCCGCCGGACATCGACCCGCGCCCCGAGGCCACGCACGTCTGGACGGCGTCGGGTCGGACCGAGGCTGACGACCAGGGACGCGCCAAGAGCTACCTGACCGCGGCCCAAGCCGTCCACGTGGTCGCCGTCGAGATCGATCGAGCCACAGGCGAGGTCGCGATCGAAAAATACGCCGTTGTCGACGATTGCGGAACCCGGCTCAACCCCGTCGTCGTCCAGGGACAACTGGAGGGCAGCGTGGCCCAGGGAATCGGCGCAGCACTCTTCGAAGAGTACGTCTACGACGAGGACGCCCAACCGCTCACGACCACCTACATGGACTACTTGATGCCCACGGTCAACGAAATCCCACCCCTGCTCACGGACGAGGTCGTCACGCCCTCCCCCTTTACTCCCCTGGGAGCCAAGGGCTGTGGCGAGGGAGCGATCCACACGACACCCGCCGCGGTCATGTGCGCCATCAATGACGCCCTGGCACCGCTGGGAACCCTGGCCCGGGAAGTGCCCGCGGCCCCGAACCGGGTCTGGAAACTGATTCGAGAAACTGAAGGCTGAAAATTCGCCCAACGGAGGAAAAAGATGGCTGGCAATGACCATTTCGTGGCTCTTTCGGAGTGCCACTTCATGAACCCCCAAGCAATGGAAGAGATGGAGTACTACCCTGGCTTCGAAGCCTGGTGGAAGAGCATCGACGGCGTCATGCGCTCCTGGGGAGGCGATCGCGACCTCGCCGGTGGCGACGCGATGCCGGAACCCCGGGCCCACGCCCTCATCGAGTGGATGGACAAGGCAAACGTCGACGTGTGCTTTGCCCTGCGCGAATCCATGATGGATGTGAGTGGCTACGCCACCTGCATGTCGACCAATGCCTTCATGATGAAGGAGATCGAGCCCTACCCCGAACGCATGTACCTCGAAGCCAACTGCGGGCCGATCCTGCGCCGAGGGGTAGACAACGCGATCTGGGAGCTCGAGTACCTCGTCAAGGAACGCAATGCAAAACTCTGCAAGGTGTACGCGCCGGAGGACGGCCCGCTCAACGATCGGAGGCTGTGGCCCTTCTACGAAAAGGCGGTTGAACTCGACGTCGCACTCACGATTCACACCGGCATGAGCTACGTGTGCCCCCAACCGAGCAAGTTCACCCATCCGGACCTGCTCGACGACATGTGCCTCGACTTTCCCGATCTCAAGATCATCGCCTACCACATGGCGTGGCCTCACCACGAGGAACTGATGGGCCTGGCTGGAAAGCACACGAACCTCTACCTGAGCCTTTCCGGGATCATCGGGTGGCTCGCACGAGCTCCGTACCGCGGCTACCACATGATCGGCGAGGCCCTTCAGTGGGTGACCGACGACAAGATCGTGATGGGCCTCGACCTCGCCTTCGACGACATGCCGCTGGCGGTGGACTACATCCGAAACCTCGAGATGCCCGAAGAACTCCAGGAGAAATGGGGCTACAAGCCGATCACCGAAGAGACCAAGGCGAAGATCCTCGGCCTGAATCTCGCGCGCCTGGCCAAGATCGAGCCCACGAAGCGGGTCTGAATCCCTTATCCGAGAGACGTCGTGAAGAATCGAGCCTGCATCGTTGGGATCGGGGAGACGGAGTACTGCCGTAAACCCGGATCGGGGATGAGCCAACTCGGCTTGCAATTGCTCGCCGCAACCCGGGCGATCACGGACGCGGGTCTGAAGGCGTCCGAGATCGACGGCATCATGCCGTTTCCCAACCTGGGACGGGCCGAAGAGTTCGCTGCCAACCTGGGCTGCGAGAATCTTCGCTTCGCGACGACGATCCACATGGGCGGGGCGGCTCCGGCCGCCTCGCTCCAGGTGGCTGGGGCCGCGGTCCAGGCCGGCATCGCCAACGCCGTGCTCTTGCCCGCGGGGTGGAACGGCTACTCGGGAGCCCGGGTGCGGCAAACCGTCGCGGCCGATTCCGACTCGATCCCCGGTGGCGCCATCGCCCGGGACTACTACCTCCCCTTCGGCTTGACCGCGCCGCCGCAGTGGTACGCCCTCCTGGCGCGGCGCCACATGTTTGAATTCGGAACGAAACCGGAACAGCTGGGAGCCATCGCCGTCACCATGCGCGAGCACGCGCAAAAAAACCCCAACGCGGTGATGAACGGCAAGCCCATGACCCTCGACGACTACCTCGCCTCGCCAATGCTCTCCGACCCCTACCGATTTTTCGACTGCTGCCTGGAGACCGACGGCGCAGCAGCCGTAGTAGTCACCAGTGCCGAACGGGCGCGAGACCTCGATGCGGCGCCTATCGCGATTCTGGGCGCCGCTTGCGGCCAGCCCTACCCGGCCGACGAAATCACGAATCGAAAGGATCTTTTTCGGACCGGCCTCACGACGGCCGCACCGGAAGCCTTCGGAACCGCGGGAGTCTCCCCTATCGATGCCGACTTCGCGATGATCTACGACTGCTTTACCTTCGAACTCCTGCAACAACTCGAAGAGGTTGGGTTCTGCGAGCGCGGCGAGGGGGGCGACTTCGTATCCGACGGGCGAATCTCCCTGGGCGGTGCCCTTCCGGTGAACACACACGGTGGCCTGCTCTCCGAGGCCCACTCGTTGGGGATGGGCCATATCGTAGAAGCCGTCAAGCAACTCCGCGATGAAGCACATGGCCGACAGGTAAGCGAAGCGGAACTCGGGGTCGTGACGGGCTGGGGCGATTTCGGCGACGGCTCTGTCGCGATCCTGGCGAAGGGGTGAACGAAATCCAATGAGCGAACATTCCGTTCCGAAGCCGCTTCCCGTCCTCGAGGGGTTCGCAAAAGAGTTCTACGAAGGCTGCCAGCGAGGCGAACTGCTTTTCCAGTGTTGCGAAACGTGCGGCACGTGGCGTCATGTACCTCGTGAACTCTGCGCCGACTGCGGCTCCTGGGAGTGGGCCTGGAAGGCCTCCTCGGGCCGAGGAAAGGTCTTCACGTGGACCGTCATCGCGCGCCCGCTTCACCCCGCATTCGCCGAGGATGTCCCCCTGGCGGCTGTAGTCGTCGAACTCGAAGAGGGTGTCCGACTCCTCAGCCACGTGGTCGACTGCCCTCCGGAAGAACTCGAGATGGAAATGCCGGTGGAAGTTTCTTTCGATCCCATTACCGAGGACGTTACGCTTCCGCGATTTCGCCGAGCCAATTCCTGACGCCATTCTCCTCATCGTTCCCTATTCTCAAGCATTGGAGCCTACCCCGTGGAACTGCCCTCCGAGATCAAGTACGAAAAGAACGGTCGCACGGCCGTCGTCACGATCGATCGCGCGGACGCCATGAATGCGCTGACCCCGGCGATGCTCGGCGGACTCGACGACGCGATGGCGGAGTTCGAGGCCGATGACGAAATGCTTTGCGCCGTTCTCACGGCGTCTGGATCCAAGGCTTTCTGTACGGGCATGGACCTGAAGGAAGCGATGCCGCTCCTGACTTCCGGCGACGAGATGGGCTACGAGGACCACACGAAGCGGCAATTCACGGACGTCTTCAAGCCCATCATTGGTGCGGTGAACGGCTATTGCATTGCGGGTGGACTCGAGATGCTCCAGGGAACCGACATTCGCATCGCCGCGGAGCACGCGGTATTCGGCTTGGGCGAAGTGCGCTGGGGCATCATCCCCACCGGCGGATCCCACATAAAACTCCCTCGCCAGATCCCCTACGCCGTCGCCATGGAACTTCTCCTCACCGGCGAAAACATTGACGCCCAACGGGCCTACGAGATCGGACTGATCAACAAGGTGGTGCCGGCGGAAGAACTCCTGCCCACCGCGCTGAAGTTGGCCGAAAAGATTGGACGCAACGGCCCCCTGGCGGTTCGGACCGCCAAGCAGATCGTCGTCCGCGCGCTAAACCTCGAACCTGGCCTTGTACTCGAAAAGGCCCTTGGCGCGAAGGTCCTCGCCTCGGAAGACGCCAAGGAAGGCCCGCTCGCCTTCACCGAGAAGCGAAAGCCCGAATTCAAGGGGCGCTAGGCCGAGGCTAGAGCGACTTCGGAATCCCCAGGATCCGCGCGGCGTCGGCAGTGGTCGCGACGGGCCGACCGACCTGGGCCGCCAGCTCCGCGGCCTGGTTCACGAGCTCGGTGTTGGTGGGCTTGCGATCCGGGTGAAAGTGCTCTTCGAGCCCCACGTGGAGATGCCCCCCGCGCTCCAGGGCCAGCCGGGCCACGGGAGTATCCATCAGGTCGCCACCCCACACGGAAACCGACCACGGCAGGTCGACGTCGCCGAGAATGTCGAGATACGCCAGCAGTGCGTTCTCGGTGGGGGCCAGTCCAAAACTGACCCCCGGCTCCGTGGCGAAGAGGCCATAGTCGCCGCCAAAGTAAAACTTCACCATGACACCCGCCGGCAGTCGCCCCGCCCGCTGGTAGGTCATCACGGTCCGCATCCAACCCGGCTCGTAAATGGCCAGGGAGGGCCCGATCTCCAGGCGTTCGCACTGCTCGAAGGCGACGACGATGTCTTCGTAGCTGTTGGCGTAGACCATGCCCATGGGGAGACCGTCCGGCCCCGGCCCGCCCACGTTGACCGAACCCGGGTCGCAGAGGCCCAGCTTCAAATCGATTTCTCTCGCGATGACCTCGATGTGAAAGAGGCTTTCCTTCATGTTCGCCCCCACGCCCAGGGTCGGGTACCAAAGGGTATCGGGGCGGTCCGCCAGGATCGGCCGCCATGCCGCGAGGTACAACTCGGCGGCATCTTCCCCGGTCTGGGTGATGTCATCGTTGTGGGCATGAATCACCGAGGCTCCAGCGTCCAGGCAGGATCCGACGTCCGCGACAATTTCTTCGGGAGTGCGCGGGACGTGGGGATTGCGGTCGGGTCGGGTCTCGCCGTTGATGGCGGCCTCGATGATTACCGGCGTGGTGCTGTCTAGGGACACTTTCGACCCTCCCTTTCTGAACGGTCCGTCACTAGGCGCCTGCCTCCGAAAGCCGCCGCGAGAAGCGCGTCAATCGCGCCCTCGTCCCCTTCGACCTCGGGACAAACATCAATCACGAACGCGCATCACTCACGAAGATGGGAGACGACCATGCGCGATGCTCCGCCGGAGAGAGGCAATCGTCGCTTTCGGGTTCGAGAAAACAGGGGTCGATTTCGACACACCGCCCCGATGCGTCACGCGTGCATCGAAGGGGGTCGGCTGCAACCGTTGGCATGGCTTCCTCGATGGCACGCGCGTAGTACAGGACATCCCCACCGGACGCGGCGAAGGCCGGATCCTCAAATTCGACAATACAGCCGTCGCCCCCAGCAGCGCACGGAAGGACCTTCCAGGGATCCTGGATGCGATCCTTCATGAGTTCGCCCCCGGCCTTGCCCGGGAAGATCCGAACAATTTCGATTCGCGTGATCTTTCGGCGAGCGTCCGACGGGTTGTAGCATTCGCCGCGGCAAAGCCGTTCTATCCGATCGGGAGGCAACGCCGACAAGGCGTCGGGCGGGCAACCGGGCTTCTGCTCAAAAGAACCCGCTGCACGGACCTGGAACCGCGGGGCTTCGCTCATCTCCACTTCACCGCCCATCGGAACCGTTTTCCCTCCCGGAGCGTTCAGCAGGTCGAACCACAGAAGAATACGCGGACCACTCGTCCCGTAGACCTCGCGCCGTTTCAAGCCTTCGAAGATCGCCTTGCGATCGCGCGACTCGGAATGCACGGCCGCGAGCCCGCCGGTCAAGAAGAAGGACGCACCGCGCTCGGTCTCGAAGAGCGCAAACGGCACCGTCCCAACCGAGCCCTCGATCGCCCGCGATTCGGGAACCGCTTCTTCCTGGGGAACCTGTCCCGTCGGCGTATCCAGGAAATTTCCGAAACGGGTTTCGGTAAACGTGGTGCGAGCCACCTGCTTGTAGCCGGTTCCGGGCCGAGCGGAGTGGTTGTCACTTGCCGCCAGGAATCCGAATCGGAAGCCATCCGCGTCGCCTACGCCATCCCCCTTTCCCAGCCCCATGATGTACTGGACCGTACTTCGCGGGCGGTAGTTGAAATCGGGAAGAAAACAGTCGCGACACTGGCCGGCGTCTTGCCAGTCGGCGGGGACGGTCCCCGGTACGGTCTGCATGCCTCCGTTGAAGTTGGCATCGACGAAATGCTGGCGCGCCTGGGCCGCCCTCGCGTCGCAATCCGCGGCGGCGCCGCCGGAGGCCTGGCACCGCTCCAGAATGATCTCCCCGGCCCGCCAGCAGGACGGCAGGTAGTCGTCCGTCGGCGGCGGGCAACTCCGGCTCCCGTCCGCGGCGAGGACCACTTCCTGCCAACTCCGATACTCCTCGGAGTTACCGTGCCCCGAGTAGACCTCGATCAGGCGCTGCCATTTCGGGTCATGCTGCTTCTCGCCCATCTGCTTGTCCCACGAGGAACCCAGCGGCGTATAGAAGCCCCACGCCGTGCCGTGGGGAATCACCAGGGACTCGAGGTCCCACTCATCGAGCTTGGCGAAAAGCTCCCCGGGCGTCGGAGCCGACTCTCGGCAGTTGCGGGGGAGATCGTGAACCGAAACGCCTTCTGGACAATCCGGCGCCGCATTCGTGTCGTTCATGTATTTCACGAACTCCGGCCCACCGGTGGACGGAGCCATCACCGCCAGGGCCCCCATCATGAGCCGGGTCAAGGGATCGCCAAAGGCGGCTCGTGTCATCCCGCCCGGAAGTCCCGCCGAAATCGGTCGCGCCGGGATCTCGTCGTCGGCAAGCCCTTCAAAGATCACGTTCTTGTGACCCCAATGGTTTTCGGGTTTCGTTCCCACCTGGGTCCACTCCCACCCCAGGTAGGAAACGAGATCCGGAGAAGACTCGTCGCCGGCGATCTCGTTGCACTGCCGCACGGCTTCGATCGTCTGGTCCCAACGGGTCGGCGTCAGCGTGACGCCGTGATCGTTGATCGACCAGAAATCGAGCCCCGCGCAGTGGCGGGCGTAGTCGCAGGCATCGGCCACCGGGTGCGCGCCGTCTCCCCCCGCCATGGGAAGGCTCATCTGGAAGGCATCAAAGGAAAACGTGGTGTGGACATGGAGATCCCCAAAGAGAATCTGCTTGCCCGGATCGGACCCGAGTGAAGTGGCCGTGTCTTCCACCGCTCGGGCTCGCGCCTCGAGGGTACGATCGGCGACCGAATCGCCCTGGGGAATTCCTGCGTCCCAGGACTCCCCGACCCAGCCGCCTCCAGCCACCCAGAGAACGGCGAACCCCACGATAACCACCAGGACCACCAGAGACGCAATGCGACTGAGCATCGTAACCCCTCCCAAAACGCGGTTTAGCACAAATCGTCGGGGGAAAGAGCGCTAGGGCGTATACCAGATCGGCGATGTCCAGGCGCGATCCTGCACGGTCTTGGGGATCTCGTCGGAACAGCACTCGGCAAAACCCTCAGGGACGCTCTCCGGCACACTGCAGTCGATTCCCGACTCCAGGCATTGGTACTGGTGCCAGCGGCACGTCGGATTCTCGAGCACGCGGGCATAGTAGAAGGCGGGCGTTTCTAGATCGAAGTCGGGGTCCGTCCAGACACTGCAAAGTTGCCGAGCCCCCGCTCCCCGCGCCTGGCAGGTCGACGGTTCCACGCTGGCGTCGTTGTCTCCACCCGCCACCTCGATCACGCGCTCGCGGACCTCCCCGTCTTCCAACCAGCCCTTCACGATCTGAATTCGCTGCAAGGGGGTGCCGGGTACGGATTCCGTCCCCGGATCCTGGAGCGCCGACACGGCGAACCGGGGAGCGCGAAAGGTGGCTCCTGAACGCGCCGGAAGATCCTGGCCCATGGCCACGCCGCCGGCATAGGCGGCTTCCACGAAGTCGGAGCGCTCGCAGAGGTTCCCGGGATACTCCCAGCCGCCAAAGAAGCGCACGACGGGCCGGGTCCCGCTGGTCGCATAGACCTCGCGCCGGCGCATCGCGGAAAAAATCGAATCCCGGGTATTTTCCTCGGCCCAGACCACGGCGAGACCGCCGGGATTGAACTCGATGTCGTCGCTGAAGCCTTCCGGCACCCCCTCGCCCATGCCCATCCCGGCCCCCCCGTGGCCGGGATGTCCCTTTTCCTGGGTCAGGCCCGGCGCCGCGATATGGGTATCCGTACTCGCGATAAGGCCGTAGCGAAACGGATTCGCGCCGAGGGTGGCTTGGCGCCGGAGCCCGTCCTTGAGTGCCCAGCGCACGTAGTTGTCGCCGGTGGGAAGTTCGGTGTCCGCCACGCCAAAATTGTTCTTGCCGCCGAACTTATCGTAGGGGAGCAACTCGAAACCGCAGGCTTCGTCGTTGCCCCAGCCCGCTTGCTCGCGACTGTCGCACTCGGAAGCTCCCTTGT
Source organism: Myxococcota bacterium (assembly GCA_036228265.1). Taxonomy (GTDB): domain Bacteria; phylum Myxococcota_A; class UBA9160; order UBA9160; family UBA4427; genus CAJXIC01. The sequence goes on from JAZAOF010000033.1 coordinate 9,024, forward strand.
GCTGCATGATTTCCGCGAGGGGCTCCCAGCGGCTCCTTCGGCGAGCTTCCTCCGCGTCGATATCGCCAGGAACTTCCGTGGAAGAAACCCAGGCCGTTTGGAACATCAAGCCAGCGCTCAGATTCGAGTTATGGGGGATCGTAAAGACATCGCAACCCGAAAGACCGGCCACGCAATCCTTTTCGAGATGGTTCCAGAGGTCGGCCGCGGAAGGAGTGTCCACCCAACTCACGGGAAGGTCCGGCACCTTGTCATTTCGAAAGAGCACGTTCCGATGCAGATTCTGCCCCCGCCCCACGCTTGCGGTCCATTCGTAACCCACGAAACTCGTAAAGGAGCAGGCGTCGCTGCGGTCGTAGGCTTCCTCCGCGGCCTCCTGCACGGACCCCCAAAAGGTCCGCGTGCCTTCGAGACAACGTTCGTCGCCTTCCCCACAGAGCCATCCGTAGCGTTCGCGATCCACCAGGGTCTTGAAGCCGAGCGCGAGGATCGCGAGGTTGGGAAATGAGCTTCGCTTGAGGACGCACACCGGGTGCCAATAGGCCCAGGTTCCGGGAGTGCCACAGACGTAGACCTCCCCCATCAACTCGGCATGATCGGAAACCATCGTCCAGTCGAGAGGACGGTCGATCTGGATGGTCCGCGTCGGATTCCCGTCCTCGTCGTAGGGCTGGATCCCCAGGGTTTCGCCCCGGGCAAAGCGATAGGCATCCCTCGGAGTATTCCGCGTGTCCTGAATGCTCGCGTCGAACGAGTACGCGGTATGAACGTGCGTATCCCCAAAGAGTGGACGGCGAAGCCTTTCGTAATCGGCGCAGTCTTCCCGTTCTTCGGTTACGGCATAGGGGCGTTCGGGTGTCGATCCAGCCAATGGAGCCAGGAGAAAAAAACCCGGGACTACAATTCCGAGTGCCCGAAGCAAGTCAATCAATCTGCGCTCCTTGTTATCGTGATTTCAGCGAACGAAACCGGCCTAGGCCGAGCCCAAGCGCTTTCCCAGGCTGACCCGCTCTTCAATCTCGTAACCGAGGTCCCGATAGAAGGCCACGGCCTCGTCGTTTCCGGACCGCACCTGGAGATTGACCTTGGGCGCCCCCAGTCCAGCCAACGCCTCTTCGGCAGCGTGCATCATGACCCGCCCATACCCCTTGCGGCGATGGTGCGGGTCGACTCCCAGGTAGTTGACCCAGCCGCGATGCCCCTCGTACCCCGCCATCACCGTGGCAACGAGAACATCCCCATCGAATCCCACCAGGAATAAATCCGGTTGAACATCCTGTTTCCGCTCGATGTCCCGCCCCGGGTCGTTTGACGCCCGCGCGAGCCCGCACAACTCCCAGAGAGCGATCACGGCCTCGCGATCCGCCGAGCGAAAGGGGCGCACGTTCACTTTCCGGACTCGCTCTCGGAACGCCCCAGTCCGTCCAAGATACCGGCGAGCTCGAGTTCGACCTCGCGGGTCTGCCCACCGTGCTTGAGAAATTGCGCCAACCGGCTCTTCGTTTCTTCGAGACCCAGGGTCTGTTGAAAACACCAGGCCTCCTCCAGGAGCCCCTCCCGGGTCGGCCCTTCCGCCGCTTCCACGGCCCGTTTCGCCAGGGCAATGGCCTGGGGGGGAAACGTCGCGATCCGCCGCGCGAGAGCATCCACGAAAGGCCCCACTTCTCCTTCGGGGAACGCGCGGTTGATCCAGCCGTAGCGCTCGGCTGTTTCGGCGTCGAAATCCTCGCAGCCCAGAACCACCTCCAGCGCCCGGCCGCGCCCCATCAGTCCCGGCAGACGCTGGGTACCGCTTCCCCCCGGCAGGATGCCCAGCGCCACCTCGGGCTGGGAAACTACGCAGCGCCCGATCGTGCCGAACCGCATATCCAGCGAAAGCAGGAACTCGCTCCCCCCTCCCCTCGCACACCCCTCGATCTTTCCGATGCTCACCTTGGGCATCTGCCGAAAACGCTCCACCATGGCGTGAAAAAAGTTCAACTCGGTGCTCTTTTCCGGAACGTCCGAAGGAAGACGCTGGATCAACTCGACATCGGCGTGCGCGATAAAAAAATCTGGGTTCGCGCTCTGAAAGACCACGACGCGCACGGAATCGTCCGCCTCGATCTCTCGACCGAGACGATCGACTTCGCCCATGAGAGTCACGTCGAAGAGATTGATCGGAGGATGATCGAGTGTCGCCCGAGCGACGCCGTCCGAAACTTCTACTGAAATGCAGGAGTATCCCTCGAAAGCCATCGACGACTCCTTCGCTGAAGATCTCGCCAGGAGATCTAGACCGCCGGGCCCACAATCGCGTTCACGGCGAAGTTCAACAAGGCGAGGAGGAGGCTTCCGATGAACGCCCCCCAGAATGAACGAATCCGTATGCCAGGGACGACCGCGCCCACCAGCAACAACACGATGGCGTTGATCACCAGGAGGAACAGACCCAGCGTAAGGACGGTGAGCGGCAGGGTCAGGAGCACCATGACCGGACGGACAAAGAAGTTCACGACGGCAAGGACGAGAGCACCGATGAAGGACGCTCCCCAGCCGTCGACCTCGACATCTCGAACGACACTCGACATCAAGAGCAACAGGGCCGCGGAAATCAGCCACTGAACCAGGAACTCGATCATGGGTTGGATCCTCTCGGCGGCAAGCGCCTTGTGATTCGCATCAAAAACGGGGAGCTACGCCGACCGACGCTAGCCCCCCAAGGGCGGTCCCCAAAAGGGTAGCAACACGCAGACGGGGCGACGTCCGCAGGCCAACCCGCCCGAAACGCATCCCGGGGCGGCGCACGGAGCGCCTCGAAGCGATCGCCGCCGGTCCTCGGAGGGTTTTGCCCGGGGGTCAGTCCGTCGCGGGCTTGGACAGGCAGGCGTCGAGATCCTGCTGGCACGCTTGCTGGTGTCCTCGGTTCGCCCCAGCAGCCTGGCGGCAGGAATTGTACTGCGAGTGGCATTTCTGGTGCACCGCCCTTCGGGCTTCTTGGATCCCGTCCTCTACGGAATCCAGGCCACCTGCGCATGCGATGCCTCCGACCAGCGCCCCTACGAATACGAATTGCCTCGCGGTCGCCAACCACCGCGATGTCGTTGTGCCGGTCATCGTTTCCTCCATCCGCGCTCGACCTCTCATCCGCCGGCAGAACTGCACCATTTGCGCGGCTAAGCGGGACGGCTCCGTACGTTTTCGAACGATTCTAGCCGTCCTTCTCCGCGGCGGGGAGTCCCGACTCGCCATCGACTCGAACATTCACCAAAAACAGCAATCCGCGGCGCAATTTGCCTTCAGTCGGGTCCAGTCGGTCCGATCCAAGAAGACGTGAGTCGACACGCCTCGGATCCGAACAAAGACCGCACCGAATACGCAGGGGCTTCGCCTTGGCGATCGGCGGCATCGCAGTCGATCCGAGAAGCCGAAAAAACCTGGAGAAAGAACCCGGCGTGCGCTGTGATCGCAATGATCGCGGTTCTCGCAATGCTGGCCTCCGAGGAAGCCCAAGCAAATTCGGCTTGCAATCGCCCCCTGACTTCGAGCCAGATGATCTGCAACCCGAATTTCGAGGAACCCTCGGAGTTCGACGATGCGATGCCAGCCGATTGGAATTTCGCCCGCGGCTGGAAGCCTCCCGTTGGCTCCAACTCGACCGCGTACCTCCTTTCCGACGTCTCGGGGGGCGATGACGCGGGAGTCAAGCTGATCCAGGGCGATGACCGCATCCTGCTCGATTCCGAGGTCCTTGTTCCGGTCGAAACAGGCAAGGCCTACCGCCTCAAGATGAGATACCGACTCGACGCGATCGGGAAGGACCCCCGGGGTCGAATCAGCGTGGAGACGCACTATCTCGACGCCGAAGGGAGCCCGATCTACTACGCGGCCTGCAGCCACAACGAGCGGATCTCGTGCAGCACGGATGCCGACTGTGGCGACGGAAACCGTTGCTCCGAGAGCGCCGTCGCCAAGGAGACCGTCGCAAGCCCGTTTGACCCCTCGCTCACAGGATCGTGGAGCCAGGCCGAGCGCACGCTGACGCTCCAGTCGTACACCTCGGCCTCGTCGCTCGCACCCGTGCAGCCGCACTTTGCGAAGATCCGACTCTTCGCAAACACCTTCTTCCGGGGAGAAGCTTCAGTCAAGGAAGTCTCGATGACACGCGTTTTGGATTCCCAACTCGGAACGCTGCCCAAGGGAGCCATCGCCTACGACCTGGCCCCCCTGGTGTGTGTCGGCGGGGACTGGGACGGAGACTCCTGCCAGGGAGACAGCGATTGCGGGGAAGGCACCTGCGGAGCGGCCTCCAACGGTTTCCAGGTACTCCCGAAATCCGGGACGGATACTGGGGGGGCCTGCGAAATCAGCGCCACGCGTGGCGAGACGAATAGCGGCACCTATCCCACGCAACTCCTGGGGCGCAACGTGACCCGGCCCACGATTGAGTGCCGACTGGATGGGGCCTCCGACTACGTCGTCAGTCTCTACATGGGGGGCTACTGGCGAAACGATCCCCGGAGCGAAATCCACGGAGTCACGATCAACGACGCGACGACACCGGATCTCGATGAAAGCCAGGTGTGCTCGGAAGCCGGCGCCCTCAACGGAACCCCCTGCCAAACTCACGGTGAGTGCGGTACTGGCGTGTGCCGTCCGCGGGATGTGTACAACGATCTCTACTTCGAGAGGGTGACCGCTTCGCTGGTGGATCCCACCATGGTCGATGGCCAGGGATACGCCATCTACGACGAATACATCTGGCCTCGGCGCTATCGTCGCCACGACCTGCCCGTCAAAAGTCTTGGTGATGGTCGCCTGAACATCGCGGTGTCCAGCGGCTCTGTCGGCGCTCTCGTCATTACGCCCGGCACGCCCGAAACGGCGGATCTCACTGCATTGGACGACTACGAAAATGCCATGCGAAACGAGTTCGTGTCTCGCTGGGCAAACTTCGTCGACCCCGAGGACGTGGGACTTCCCGTCGTTCAGGGGCAATACCAACCCGGCTCGGCCGACTACGATCGAGGCTTCGTACTCTTCCAACGCCACTGGATGGAATTCGTCGAATTTTCGTCCCGGCCCGAAGACGCGGACGTCATCCACGACCCCTCCGGATTTACCCTGGCTTTCCAGGCCACTCCGGGAGAATACGAACCCCGGACGTTCAGTTTGTGGCCCCTACGACCACTCGACAACGTCACGCTGGAGGTGAGCGATCTCCGTTCGGCTTCGGGCGATGCCCTCATCCCGGCTTCGAACGTTTCCACCTCGTTTGTCCAATCGCGACCCCAGCGCCTCAACCCCCCCACCGCATTCAGCTATCTCTCGGGTTTTCTTCCGGACTGGGAACAAAGAGACCTTCACACCGACCTGACCCAAAGAGCCTGGCTGAACGTGCACGTTCCGGAAGGCACGCCCGCAGCCACCTACTCGGGAACCGTAACCCTCACCGCGGCGAATGCAGAACCGGTCCAGTTTTCCGTGGCGGTGGACGTTCTTCCTTTCGAACTGGTTCGCCCCGAGCGCACGAACATGATGCACCTGGGTCCAGGAAATGGAATCACCATACCGGTGGACCAGGATCTTCATCGCCGTGCCGCATCGCAACATCTGAAAAGTCTCGGCTTCCGTTCCGAGATCGGCATCTGGTGGCCCAGCCTCTTCCGAAACGGTTCCGAACTCTTCACTCGAGACGAGAACGGTATCGTCGAGATCAACTGGGACGCGCGGGTCATGGCGGGAACCGCCGACGAGCAGGTCGCGGAGATGCGGGCATCGAACGATCACACCCGGGTCTGGATCGACTCCAACAGCATACTGAGATTGGGCCTTCTCGAGGCCTTCGGAGCCCCCGGCTCCACGGGGTGGACCGTGGCCGACACCGAGGCCTGGCTGCGGGCGATCGAGAAGCGATTCGGACCTTCGGGGCACGGATTCGAGGAAATCCTCATCCATGTGACCGCGGAAGAAAACCATTACGAGGAAACGGGCGGTGGCTTCGGCGATTCGTGGTACGCATGGCTCGACTTCCTCGCCCATGTCGCCAACGAACGCGGCCCCGAAAACTGGCCGCACATCCGCACCGTTCATACCTTCAATACCCACGAGGGCCAGGAGAGGGCTCTCGCCGAAGCCAACGTCGACCTCCCCGCGCTCGGCATGTTTCACGGCGTCCATTCGAACGCCGAAGACCAGATCTTCGACGCGAAGGCGGCCGAGAAGCCCTTTCTTCTCTACGGATTGCGAGGCCGCCTGGTTCCGGGCTTCTACCTCTGGAAAGCGGGAGCATCGGGCACGTACCACGAGTGGTACAGCCGTTTCGACGGCGTGGTCAACGACGATTGGGACAACATCGTAGGCTACGCGAACGATGGATCCAGCGTCGAACTTCTCAACGAAGGACCGGGCTGGGCCAATGCCCACTTTTCCGCCGAGGGAAAAATGGTTGGATCCTGGATGACCGAAGAACTCCGCGAAGGGATCGACGACGACGCGTACATGACCACCCTCGAACACTGGATCTCCGCGACCGCCTCGGACCTTCGACCGGGCGTGATTTCAGCCCGATCCGATGCTCTCGATGCGCTCCAAACGATCCGAGCGCGAATTGATCTCAACGCCGTGGTCCGCGACGAAACGACCCTCGAAGCTCCGCTGGAACCGACTCACTTCGGGCGAGGCGGACTGAACCTGGTGCGCACCATCGAGGGCGGCACCGCGGGATTCGACGCTCTCCGGCAGGTGGCCATCGATGCCATCCGGGGCCTGGTCACCGCCGCCAACCCTTCCACGAGTTCCACGTCGTGGACGTCTACCTCGTCGGATTCGGAGGCCCATCTCCGGTCAAACGACAGCCTGGGAAGCAACCCGCAGCCTTACGGCGACAACGCTGGAGATGGAATCCCCACGAATGATTCCGAGAAAATCCAGGACGAAGAAGCCGGCGCTATCCAGAACGAGACGCCGACGTACCCCGTCGCTTCGGGCGACAGCCCGCCCTCCAGCGATCCCGAGGAGGGCGAGGACGATGACGTTCCCATGCCCCTCCCGGAACCGGGTTCGGCACCGACGATTCTCGCCGCCCTCCTGTCGCTGGCCGCCATTTCCCGGGCCCACCGAGCGCGAAACTCCCGGCCCTGACCCCCTCGCGGCCATGGCGCCGCCTCAGCCTCAGTAGATGACTTCGTCCTCGACCAACCGGGCATACCGTTCGTCGGAGAGCCCCAGGATCCCCTGGAGTACCCGCTCGTTGTCCTGGCCGATCACGGGGCCCGGACGAATGGGCACGGGGCTGCGGCTGAGTTTCACGTACGACCCGTAGATGGTCTCCCGAAATCCGAGCGGGTGCTCGACCTCTATAAACGTCTTCCGCGCCTGGAAATGGGGGTCGCGGATCAGGTCTGCGACGTTCGACACAGGGGCCGCCGCTACACCCCTGTCTTGTAGAGACTGCGCGAGCTCTCGCATTTCCCGGGTCGCGGTCCAGTCCGCCACCTTCGCGTGGAGATCGTCGATATTCTGGATTCGCTTCTCGAGAGACGCGTACTCCGGTCCGCGAGCCCACCCCGGATTTCCCATCGCATCCACGAGCGCTTCCCACTCGGCCTCTTCGCCCACGGCGATACTGATCCAGCGGTCTTCCCCCGCACAGGGAAACACGCCGTGGGGAGCGGCGGCGGCGCAGGGATGCCGGTTTCCCAGCGGGCCGGCCGTCCGCCCGTTGATCGCGTAGTCCATGAACGCGGGACCCACCATCTGCATCACGGCCTCCTGCTGGGAATAATCCACGTGCTGCCCCTTCCCGGTCCGATCCCGGTGGGCCAACGCCGCGAGAATCGCGAAGCCGCCGAGAATACCGTTCAGGGGGTCCGAGAACGCATTCTCCATCGGAATGGGTTCGCTCTCGTCGTAGCCCGTAAGGCTGTCGAGTCCAGTCGTGCTGGTCAAGCTCAACCCGTAGGTCCGAACGTCGCGTAGGGGGCCATCGAGCCCCGCCGCGGGCATCGAAAACAAGATGATGTCGGGCTTGACCTGGCGGAGATCCTCGTACCCCAAACCCAGTTCTTCCATCACGCCCGGACCGAAGTTCTCCGCGACGACATCGCACTCGGCCACCAGGGCCTTGGCCAACTCGACGCCCTCGGCCTTCTTCAAGTTGAGGCTGACGCTGCCATTCCCAGCCCAACAGGCGTGGTTCGAGAGACTGCGATTGGGATCTCGAATCCCCTCGGCAAACGGCGGCAGGGTTCGGGTCATGTCGATCCGCGCGTGCGACTCGATCTTGTAGACCTCGGCTCCCAGGAACGAAAGCGTCTGCCCCACCACGGGACCGGCCCATACCCAACCAAAGTTCGCAACTCGGATCCCCTCGAGAGGGCTCGCCTGCGTCATGTTCAACCTGCTCCCGGCTCCGTTCCGCCTGGTGGCGAAGGGCTAGAGAATTCCCTGCTCTTGAAGTTCGGAGATCGATGCACTCTCGACCCCCAGCTCACCGTAGATCGCCGCGTTGTGTTGCCCCAGGAGAGGTGCGTGTTGCGATGGACCTCCCGGGCTCTCCGGCAGTTTGAACGGCGCCCCGAGATACTTGAGCGGACCCAGTTCCGGGTGGTCGATTTCGACGATATAGCCCCGCTCCTTCAGGTGAGGATGCTCCGCGGCTTCGGGGACCGTAAAGACCGCGGTCACGGGAACTCCCGCAGCCTGGCATCGCTCCATGATTTCGGATTTTCCGTGCTCCATGGTCCACTCCTGGAGGAGTGGGTAGATCGCATCGGCGTTCTGCCCGCGAACGAACATGTCTTCAAAGATTTCCAACTGGGCCCACTCCGGGTTTCCCATCGCCTCCACGAGCCCTTTCCACTGTCCCGGCTCCAGGGCCAACATCCAGACGTGGCCATCCTTGCAGGGCAAAATCGTGGCCGGAGCCGCCAGGGGCATACCGACACCGGTCCGGCTGTCGAATCGACCGTCCTGGACGAACCCGCCGATGTTCTGCCCTCCCACGAAGGTCGCGGCGATGGCTTCGGCGCAGGAGACATCGACCTGTTGCCCCCCACCGACTCGACCGCGGCCGAGAATCGCCGCGAGCCCCCAGGTCGCCGCAGTGGAGGCACCGTAGAAGTCGGCTGAAAAGGTTCCGTGTTCGAGAGGCATCTCTCCCGGGCGTCCGCAATAACGAGCACTGGCTCCAGAGAGATGAAACGCGTTCAGGTCGCATCCCTTCCATTCGCTATAGGGGCCCGTCTGTCCATAGGGTGTCACGGAAATCATGACGAGATTGGGAAGACTCTTCGAAAGTTCGGCGTAGTCCAGGCCGAGCTCCCGCATCCCCGGCGGTGGATTGTTTTCGATCAAGGCGTCGGCTCCGTCCAGCAATTTGAGAAGGAGGTCCCGCCCCTGCGGCTGCGTCACGTCGAGGGTGACACCGGACTTGTTCGTGTTCAGAAACTGGAAGGTCCCGCTTTTTTCCAGGTGAGGGAGATCCTTGGGAAAGGGTCCCCAGGAGCGCGTGACATCTCCCGTTCCGGGAGCCTCGACCTTGACCACGCGCGCGCCGAAATCCGCGAACAGGCGCGCGCAAAAGGGACCCGAAACGCCCTGGGCGAGTTCGACGATCTTGAGCCCTTCTAGAGCGCCCATAGAGCAGTTCTCCTCCGTCCGTTCTGGCCCCGGGAAAGGTCCCGCCAGCCGCTTGATGCTGGCCTTGTGGCCAGCGCGCCAGCATTATACTCTGCCGCCCGTCGAGCCTGAACAAGTTGGCCCCGCCCCCCTCTTTGGAGGCGGCCACGCGCACTCCGAGGTCCAGAACTCCGGCCTCGATGCCAGCCAACCTACTGGAATCACAAAGGAAATTGCGGGAACATCGCGGCGCCGGCGGGAACCGCGGAACACCGAAAGCCTCCGCCCCAGCCCGAATCCCGGCACCAGCCGCCCAAGCAAGAAACCCCAGGAGAACGAGATGGCCAAGGACCCGTTACGAACCCGGTTCAGCGAGATGCTGGGAATCGAATTCCCCATCATTGCCTTCACCCATTGCAAGGACGTCGCCGTCGCGGTCATCAACTCCGGGGGCTTCGCGGTTCTCGGCGAAGCGATGCACACGCCGGACGACATCTCCGCGGACATCCAGTGGATCCGAGAGCGGGTCGATGGCAAGCCCTTCGGCGTGGACCTCGTCCTCCCCGCGTCGGTCCCCGCCGCGGCCTCTCTCGACGAACTGCTCGCGAAAATCCCCGAAGAACACAACTCCTTCGCCAAGCACATCAAGGAAAAGTACGACGTCCCCGATCCCAAGGAAGCCATTGCCCTCCACCAGTGGGGCGGGCTCAACCAGGAACTGGGCCGAGCGCAACTCGACGTCCTCCTCGACGAGCGCGTTCCGCTCATCGCCTCGGGACTCGGAAGCCCTGCCTTTATCCTCGATGCCGCCCACGAACGCGACATGCTGGTCTTCGGTCTCGTCGGAAAGGCACGACAGGCCAAGCGGCAACTCGAAGCCGGTGTCGACGGCATCATTGCCCAGGGATACGACGCGGCGGGACACACGGGCGCGGTCGGGACCTTCTCCATCGTTCCCGAGATCGCCGCCATGGCCGGCGACACTCCCGTGATTGCAGCCGGGGGGGTCACCACGGGACGCCACCTCGCCGCAGCGCTCTGCCTGGGCGCTTCGGGCGTCTGGACGGGGACGCTATGGCTGGCGTCGAGAGAGTCGGACATCGACATGATCATCAAGGAACGACTCGTCGAATCCACGACAGAGGACACCTCCTACTCGACGTCGATATCGGGCATGACCATGCGCGTTCTCAAGTGCCCCTGGACCGACGAGTGGGAAAAACCCGAAGCCCCTCCCGTTCTTCCCACGCCCTACCAGATGCTTCTCAGTTCCGACTACATCCAGGGCTCCAACGACCACCGGAGGGCGGACCTGATGACCGAGGCCGCTGGCCAGGGCGTTGGCTTCATCACGTCGATGAAACCCGCACGGCAGATACTCTTCGACATCGTCGAAGAAGCCCTGACGAGCCTCGAGGGCGTCGTCGGAGAACTTCCCTGAACTGGAAACGGCACCGATCCGATGTCGAAGGAAGAGACGCGAGCGACCCAACCCGGTTTCGATCCCCAGATGGCGGGAAAACGAGCGGAGTGCGACGGCGGGCGCCCGGTGCCCGGCACCCGCTACGCCGGAAGAGAAGATTTTGCGGGGACACTCACCGGCGAGTACATCGACCACGGCGACCCCCCGTGGCGTTGGTATCTCATGCGTGACCTGACTCTCAAGCCTGAAAACTTCGCTGAAGAGGCGGTCTGGTGCGAATCGGGAAACCTCTTCGTCGTAGACGATTCATGAGCAAACGACCGCGCACTGCGGTCGGTTCGAAAGGAAGACAATGAAGATCTTCGTGTGCGCCAAGCAGGTTCTCGATCCCGACGCCGTCAACAACTACGCGTTGGCCGGTCGCCTGGAAATCGGAGAAGACGGCAAGAGCCTCACCCAGGCCAGCATTCCCGAGCTCGTGAATGCCTACGACGAGCAGGCGCTCGAGGTCGCACTCCGCATGCGCGACAAGGGAACCGATTGCACGATCCACGTCGTGTCCGTGGGGGAGGATCGCACCGCGATCCTGAGACACGCCGCATCGATCGGAGCCGACGAGATTGCCCAGATCCTTTCCTCCCAGGACGAGCCCGACGGCCACGTGACCGCGGCTCTCCTCGCCGCCCACATCCGCGCCCAGGGAGGGGCCGACCTCGTTCTCTGCGGCCGACAGGCGTCCGACGATGACCAGGGGGTCGTGCCCGCCTTGATCGCCGAAGCCCTCGACATCCCCCTCGTCAACGTTGCCAAG
>JAZAOF010000034.1:0-8936 GCA_036228265.1 Myxococcota bacterium
CTGGTCGAGCCTCGCGGACTTCTTCACCGAAGATGCCGCCTACATCGATCCCGCCTGGGGTCGGATCGAGGGGCGAGAGGCCATCCGCGAGTTTTTCGAAGCCTCGATGGCGGGACTCACCGGCCACGGGTGGTCCACCCCGGAAAATTGGACCCTGGCCCAGGGCCCGCGATTGGTGAGCCAATGGGACCAGGTCCTGGGCCACCGGGACGATGGCACCCCTTGGTTTGTTCCGGGCCTATCCATCCTCTACTACGCGGGCGAAGGTCTCTTCTGTTACAGCCACGACATGCTCAACATGACCCACATCGGCCAGACCATGCGCGACATGGAATGGAAGCCACCGAAAACGTTCAACCGCCCCCCCCGCCAACCGAACCGGGATGTCTCGCTCCCCCCGGCGTGGGCCCACCTCCTGGCCTAACCCCGGCGGAAGCCGGGCCCTTCCCGGCCTCGACGACGCGACGCCCGGGAGGCCACGGCCCGCCCGCGCTACGATCGCAATGCGCCCGAGGAGTCTCCCATGACGATTCACGATGGAATGACGATGTTGGACCCGGCACTCTACGCCCAGGGAGGTCCTCCTCACGAACTCTTTACCGAACTGCGCCGCAACGAACCCGTGGCCCGTTTCGAAATTCCCGGCGTCGAACCGTTCTGGGCCATCGTCAAGCACTCGGACATCACCTGGATCTCGAAGCGCCCGGCCCAGTTCTTGAGCGGCCCCGGGATCACCCTCGCTCCCGTGGACCAGAGCGCTACGGACGTTCCGGGCTTCAGCACCATGCGCGTGGTGATCAACATGGATCCTCCCGAGCACCGCAAGGTCCGCAAGGTCGCGAGCCCCTGGTTCACGCCGAGGGCATTGCAACGAATCGACGCCGAAGTAGAGAAGAGCGCCACGGAACTCGTCGACTCCCTCGTGGAGAGAAGCGACTTCCTCGCCGACATGGCCACCGACATCGCCGTCAAGCATCCCCTCCGAATCCTCTCAGCATCGCTGGGGGTCCCGCGGGACCAGGAGTCGAAAATTCTCGAACTCTCGAATCGGCTCTTCGCCGCCGACGACGAAGAGATCGGAGGCGGTGCGCAACCGGAAGATTTCGCACAACTCGGACAGGAATTCGTTCAACTCTTCCTTCCAATCATCCAGGATCGGCGAGAGAACCCCACCGAGGATCTCGCCAGCGTGCTCGCCAATGGCCAAATCGACGGCGCGCCCATGGGGCCGATGGAAACCCTTGGCTACTACCTGATCGTCTTCAACGCTGGACACGACACCACCAAGAATGCCCTGGCCGGCGGAATTCGCGCGCTGGTAGAGCACCCCGAGCAGTTCGAGATGCTACGGCGGGACCCCTCGCTGGTGCCCAGCGCTGTCGAGGAAATCCTCCGCTGGACCTCTTCGGTCAACTACATGAAGCGAACCGCCGCCGAAGACGTCACGGTGAATGGCGTCTCGATTCCCAAGGGAGACGCGCTCGTCCTGTTCTACGCATCCGCCAACCGCGACGAGGACGTCTTCGACGACCCCTTTACCTTCGACATCACCCGCAAGCCCAACCCCCACGTGGCGTTCGGCTACGGCGAGCACTTCTGCATGGGCGCCCACTTCGCGCGCCGATCGATGGCCGCGATTCTGAACCAGCTGGTCACCCGGGTGGAGGCCTGGGAACTCGCCGGCGACCCCGAGTGGATCAAAGCCAGCTTCGTGGTCGGCCTGAAGCACCTGCCCGTGCGCTACCAGGTCGCCGCGGGCGACTAGACCGAGAACCTAGAGCCCGGCGGGCCAATCGCCGATCACTCCCTGGACCGCCAGGGATTCGATCTCGGAAGCCGAGTAGCCCAGTTCTTCGAGAATCTCGGTGTTGTGCTGGCCCAGCACCGGGGCCGCCCGGGTCAACCAGCGCTCCACGCTCTTGTAGCGAAAAGGCGGGGTCATGGTGGGCTGCATTCCGGCCACCGGGTGGTCCACCTCTTCCATGAAGCGCCGCGCGCGAAACTGCGGGTGCTCGGCCAAGCCTCGCGGATCCACGACGCGCGCCGCGGGAACCCCCGCCGCCGTCAGCTCGGCCACGGATTCATCTGCGTCGCGATCGGAAAAGACGCCGGCCAGGCGTTCGACGAGACTCTCCTCGGCCTCGCGTCGCGAAACGAGATCGCTCGCCACCCGGGTCGCCCAATCGGGATGCCCAAGCCAATCGACGAGTGCTTCCCATTGGGCCTCGGTCTCGACGGAAATCGCGATCCACTCGGGCTGGACCGAAATGTCATGCCCCTGGCAACCGAACAATCCCTGGGGAGCCGCTTCGGGGCTGCGATTGCCCTGGCGCTCCATCCGGTGTGCATGCGCAGTGTATTCGATCACCTGCTCGGCCGTGATGTTGAGCGCCGCCTCGAGCATGGAGCACTCGACGAAATGCCCACGACCCGTGGCATCGCCTTCGGCCATCGCGACCAGGAGGGCAAACGCGGCGTGCATACCGGCCAGGGGGTCGCAGGGCCCCCGCTGAATCCGCGGCTGATCCGACCGATGACCAGTCAACCCGGTGAGCCCGGCCATCTGCTCCATGGTCGCGGCGAACCCCACGTGCTCCCGCCACGGGCCATCCAGTCCGAACGCCGGCATTCGAACGTAGTGACACCGCGGATTGAGTGACTGCACCTTCTCCCAGGTCACACCAAACTCTTCCATGACGCGCGGGCTGAAATTTTCGACGACCGCGTCGGCACCGCGGATCAGCGAGTCGAGCACCGCGATCCCCTCGGGTTGGCCGAGATCGAGCGTGAGGCCACGCTTGTTGGAGTTGGCCGACAAGTAGATGAAGCTGCATTCCCACCACTCCTTCTTTTGGGCGGCGAAGGTTCCGCCAATCGAGCGGCTTCCGTCCATTCGCTGGATGGACTCGATGTGGATGACGTCCGCTCCCAGGCTGGCCAACATCTGGGTCGCGATGGGCCCAGCCCACCAGGTAGTCACATCGACGATTCGCTTTCCTTCCAGGGGCAAGCCAGGCGAGCCCATCGGCTCCGGGCGTCGCGGCACGCGAGGCTCGACCGCTCCGCCGTGCTCGCCCAGGCGAGGAGCGCGACGCGGCGGTGCCGGCGACGCGCCGTCGATCCGATAGGGCGGGCGGGGACGCTGAAAGCCGCCCGAAGGGTCTGTCTCGTACACGCCCCGGGCTTTGACCTGCTCGTGTTCAAGAACGCTCTCTCCGTTTCCGATGGGCGAGACCGGAATCCGCATCACGTGGGCGAGGTCGACGATTTCTTGGGTCGTATGCTGCCGGGTGTAGGCATGAACGACCTCTTCCCAGTCGGCGAGCCGCCCGAGACGCTGGGCAAACTGGTCGAATTCCCCGGTTTCTCGCAGATCCGGCCGCTCGATCATCAACAAAAAATCGGACATCTGCTGTGCCGAGTAGGTCGTGAAGCCGACGTACCCGTCGGCCGTCGGCTCGACGGAGGGGGTCTCGAAATTCGGAAAGGTCCCGGCGATGGGCGGGCGTCCAAGAATGCTCCACATCAGGTCGATGTAGCAATTGGTCATGATCGCGGTGACTTCGTGCAGCGAAAAGTCGATGTGCTCTCCGAAACCCGTTTCCTGTGCGCGTCGAACCGCCGCCAGGGCGGCCACCGCACCAAAACTCCCGCTGCCCCACTCCGAGATTCGCCCACCGGCCTGGAAGGGTTCGGACGCCGGTCGCCCCCGTGCGCCGATCGATCCCGCTTCCGCCTGGATGGTGAAATCCGTGGCCGCCCGACCGGCCAGAGGCCCCTCCAGTCCAAATGGACTGAACGACAAAACCACCAGCCCGGGATGGCGCTCCAGAAAGACTTCGCGGTCAAGGGCTTCCGGCGGCAGGTCTTCGATCAACAGGTCCGCACCGCCTAGCAGGCCCTCGATCTCATTGTCGAGATCGCCGGTGATCTCGCCGACGACGCTTCGTTTCGAGGCGTGGAGGTAGCGAAAGAGCGGACTGTCCTCGCCGCCGAGATCGGATCCCGACGCCGACCAGGAGCGCAACGGATCCCCCGACGCCGGCTCGAGCTTGATGACATCGGCTCCGGCATCCGCAAAAAGCTTGCTGCAGTACGCACCCGCCAGGCGCGTCGCGTGATCGACGACGCGCAGACCCTTCAGACCCTGCATACACCCCTTCCCTCACCGGGCCGATCTCCCCGCAACCGCATGGCCTCCACGACTCAGCGCTCGACGGAATCGGTTCCCATGCAACCCGTGATCATGGGAAGGTCGAGGAAGGTCTTGAGCCCGGGATCCGGTGCCGCGCACACCGGGGCAACCGAGTTGACAAGATGGAAAGCCGTCGTGCTGAGACCCTGGGCTACGCGCTCGTCCTGGCTCAACTCCGACGGAAAATCCACGTCGATATCCAGGTTGACGTCTCCCTCGAGCTTGATCCGCCAACCGGATTCCCGGGGAATGTTCATCTTCTTCTCGAGTTTTTCCTGGCGGTTGTCGCCCACAAACCAGATCTGCTCCTGGACGATCTCGGTCCCGGCGCGCGTCTTTCCGATGTGGCGGTAGTGATTCAGTGCGATCGTCCCCGGCTCGATGATCCCCACCGCGGTCTCGATCGGCTCCTTGGCCAGGATGAAGTCGTGTTCCGCCTCGTAGGCAACAACCTCGGTCCCCAGACCGGCGGCAATCATGTCGATGGGCTCGTTCCAGCTCTTCTGCAACATCGCCTTGATCGGATTCTGCAACGCCTGCTCCGGTGTCTTTCCCAGGTTCATCAACTCTCGCATGACGCCTTCGGAACTGTAAAACGTGCACTCGCCGCACTCGGTCATCGTGATCCGGTCGATCCGGTTGCACCAACCGCTGAAAGTCAGCGGGAAGCGTTCCGCGATCCCCCCTGGGTTGCAGCCCGAGGCATGAAAATTCACGCCACCCTTCTCGCACGCGGCCTGGATCGAAGACGCCGCATCGGGATTCTGGATCCAGGGGAACCAGTAGGGACAGGGCGTGACCACGTGCTTTCCCGACTCCAGCAGGCGACAGATTTCGCCGGTACTCCAGGGCATCGGGCAGTAGAGAATACAATCCGCGTCCAGTGCCAGGATCTCTTCCACGTCTTGTGTCGCGATGACCCCCGTGGCGTCGATCCCGACGATCTCTCCCGCGTCTCGCCCGACCTTCTCGTCGTTGTACACCTTGAGCCCGACGAGTTCGAGTTTCGGGTGGCGCACAACGGCTCGAAGAGCCGAAGTTCCCACGACGCCCGTGGCCCATTGGATCACCTTGGTTCGATCAGCCATGAAGTCTCCACTCTCCGTTCTTGGTGTCGGAGTTTTTCGGGGCGGCGTTCGCACCTGACGATACACCGCAATTGGGCCCGGGACTCGTCGTCGGATCGCTCGCCTCGGCAGGATCCGCGCCCCGCCAAGCCAACCCTCCAGGCAAAGCGCTTCCGGGTCTACTCACCGGTGTAGACCGGCTTTCGCTTCTCGGCGAAGGCGCGGGGACCCTCGCGTGCGTCTTTCGAGGCGAACACGGGGCCACCGATTTCGAGTTCTTTCTCCAGGGCCTCCGCCTCGGTGTAACTCTCGTCGATTTCCCGAAGCATCCGCGTCAGCGCACGCACGGAGAGCGGACCGTTCTCGCAGATTTCGGCCGCAATCTTCTTCGCCTCGGCCAGGGTTTCGCCCGCCGGAACGAGACGTCCCACGAGACCGAAGGCAAGGGCCTCCTGGGCCGTCACGTGCCTTCCCGTGAGAAGGATCTCGGCCGCGAGGGTGTAGGGAATCTGGCGGCGCAAGCGCACGCTGCTTCCGCCAAGCGGAAAGAGACCGCGCCGGGCTTCGGTCACGCCAAAGATCGCGTTCTCCGCCGCCACCCGGATGTCGGTGCCCTGCAGAATCTCCGTACCGCCGGCCACCGCGAAGCCCTCCACCGCGGCGATGATCGGTTTCATCGGCCGGTTGTGCCGGAGTAGGGCCTGCCAATGAAGGTCCGGCACCTCGGCCATCAACGCCTGGAACTCCTCGTCCTTCTCCCCTCCCCCCCTGGCCTGGGGGGCCGCCCCCGCACAGGAGACGTCTCCACGCCCGGTCAGGATGGCGACCCGAAGTTCGGGATCGTCGTCGAGTTGCCGCCAGGCCCGGTACATCCCGGCCAACATCCCGCCGCTGAGAGCGTTCTTGGCTTCGGGACGGTTCAAGGTGATGGTCAGCACATGGCCTTCGCGCTCGACCAGGCAGTGTTCGGCGTTCATGAAAAACTCCTCGGATCGGACAAAATGAAGGAAACCTGGGAAAGCCGGTTCGACGGCGCCGGGATACCATAGCGGCGCGAAACAGAACTGGGCCGGGAAAGGCCTGCCCACTCTCGCTTCGCTTACAGATGAACACGATGCATTCATCGGAAACGACACCGGTTCTCGTGGGAGTGGGCCAGGCCCTACAGAGGCTCGACGACCCCCGCCAGGCCCTGGAGCCGCTGGCCCTGATGCAGGCTGCGCTGGAGGAGGCGGCCCAGGACAGCGGCGCACCAAAGCTGCTGCAACAGGCCACGGCGTTCTACGTACTCCGCGGAGCCTGGGGCTACGCCGACCCGGGCCGGGAACTGGCGCGGCGTTTCGGGGCCACCGTAGAGGAGACGATCGGCACTCCCTATGGTGGCAACTACGCCCAGGCCTGCGTTCTTGAAGCGGCACGCTCGATTCAGGACGGGCAACGCTCGGTCGTGCTCGTGGCTGGCGCCGAGAACGGACGGAGCCAGGCCCAGGCGCAGCGCGGGGGGATCTCGCTGGAGGAGACCGATACTCCCGGCCAGCCGGACCGGTCGATCGCGGAAGCGAAGGCGATCTTTCACGAAGCCGAACTCGCCCGGGGGATGAACAGCGCCACCGACATCTTTGCCCTCGCCGAGAGCGCGATCCGGTTTGCGAACGGCGAAACCCTGGAAGCCCACCAGGATCGCATCGCCGAACTCGGGGCGGGCTTCAACGCCGTGGCCCGGGAAAACCCAAACGCCTGGCTGCGACAACCCTTTTCCGCCCGGGACATCGGGGCGGCGGCTCCCGACAACCCCATGATCTCCTTTCCCTACACGCGCCGCATGAACGCAAACGCGCGCGTCGACATGGGGGCCGGTTTAATCGTCTGCTCCCAGGAGGCCGCGCGCCGGGCCGGCGTCTCCGACGAAAAACTCGTCTTCCTCCATTCCGGCACGGAAGCCCACGACAGCAATTTTTTCTCGACGCGCATGGAGCTTCACCGCTCTCCCGCCATGCACCTGGCCGGAAACCGGGCTGTTGAACTCGCGGGGCGAACGATCGAAGAAATTGATCACTTCGATCTCTACAGCTGCTTCCCTTCCGCGGTCCAGGTCGCGGCAAGCGAACTCGGCATTCCCGAAGATCGCTCTCTGACGGTCACCGGCGGGCTCACCTTCGGCGGCGGCCCGCTCAACAGCTACACGCTTCACGCCATCGCGCGCATGGTGGAGGTCCTTCGGAAATCCCCCGGTGCCACGGGGCTCGTGAGCGGCAACGGGGGCTGGTTGGCGAAGCACTCCTTCGGGATCTACTCCACCACCGCGCCGGCCGATGCATTCGTGTACGAGAACGTCCAGTCCCAGCTCGATCCGATTCCCTTGCGCGAGGCTCTCGTCGATTGGGAGGGGCCCGTCACCATCGAAGCCTACACCGTGGCTCACCGGAAGGGAGACCCGCACCGCGCTCTCGTCGCCTGCCTGACCGAGAACGGCGCGCGCACCTGGGCCACCACCGAAGACCCGGAACATCTGGGAGAAATGATGCGCAAGGAATTCTGCGGCCGGTCGGCTCATGTCGATGGCCAGGGCCAACTGGCCCTGCGCTAGCGTCCCGGCGGACAAAGGGGGAACTCCTGTGCTCAAGTGGACCGCACTTGGCTTCGCCGGGCTCACCGGCGCCGCAATCCTCTACCTGGCCGGAGTCCTCCTGGTCGCGCATTTCCAAATCCGGGAAATCGCCCCGGATCTGCCCTCCCGGCAGGCACTGCTCGACGCTGTCGACGTCCCGGACGGACCCGTAGGGGTTCACTACGTGAACACGGCGACGCAGCCCATGGAAACCGGCCCGAGCCTTGCGCACCCGGCCTTCCTCCTCGAGTGGCCCAGCGGGCGGCGACTCCTGGTGGATACCGGAATGAAACCCGAGGACGCCGTGGAGTTCGGCGAACCGCTCGAACTCGTCGGCGGAGCCGACCCGACGATCCCCCACGGATCCATCGCCGCCCAGCTGGGAAACGCCGCGCCCTCCGTGGACGGCGTCGTCTTCACCCACCTTCACAACGATCACACGAACGGGACGATCGCCCTTTGCGAGGAGCGCACCGCGCCCCTTCCCGTCTTTCAGACGCCGTGGCAATTCGATGAGCGAAACCACACCACCGAGATTGGAGCCCAGGACCTCGTCGAAGCCGGTTGCACCGCGATCACGCGCCTTGCCGAGGGGCCCATCTACGAGATCCCTTCGTTCCCCGGGTTGGTCGCCGTGGGTGCAGGGGGCCACACCCCGGGAAGCACACTCTACTTCGCCCGCGTGGGCGAGCGTCTCTGGATTTTTTCGGGCGACGTGACGAACACGCGTGAAGAATTGATCGAAAACCGCCCCAAACTGGCGCTGTACAGCTGGCTGGTCGTTCCCGAGTCTCCGGAACGACTCGAGGCTCTCCGGCGTTGGCTGGCCGACTGGGACCGAGACCCGCAACACGCGGTGGTCGTTTCCCACGACCTCGACGCGCTGGAGAACTCCGGCATTCCGGAGTGGCCCCACTAACCCCTTCCGGTCAAGCCTGGCCGGAAACCGCGGGCCGCCGAGCGAGGACGACCCAGTGACGAAGGCCTCCCCGACCGGGACGGTGCGCCTGGATCGAAAATCCCTGGGCGACGAGCCGCCGCTCGAAGTGCTTTTCCGGCGCTTCGG
>JAZAOF010000035.1:0-10838 GCA_036228265.1 Myxococcota bacterium
GTGAACTCGAGCGGCCGGAAGACCGCTCTCAACGGGAGCCCGGCCCGGAGTTTCTCGACGTCGCAGTCGACGAGATTGGTGGGAATTCGTACCGAGGGAGCCTCCCGCGGCAGAACGAGGGCCGCGACGAAGGGCACGCGGTCCGCAAAGGGGGCGGCGAATGCCCTCTCCACGACGGCCCACGAGAACAGTTCGGCCTCGCCGCTCAGGTCCTGCCACGCCGTCTCGACCCCCTCGCATCCACTACAGGTTCCGGTGGGGTACCAGTCCCAGCGGCCGCACGAAGGACACCGGGGCAACGCGAGTTTCTCCCGGGAGGCCGCTTCCCAGAAGCCGCGGGTCGGCTCCCATTCGATGTCGGGAAAGGGAAACGAGAGGCTCAACGATCCGCCTCCAACACGATCGTGCTCGCGCGCTCGCCGGTATACCCCCCGTAGACCCCGATCCTCGCATCGGGCACCTGGCACGCCGCCTCACCCCGCAGTTGGCGCACGACCTCGACCACGTGGGAAATGCCGAGCACGTAGGCATGGGAAAGCAGGCCGCCGTGGGTGTTGTAGGGCAGTTCACCGGAATCGAAGTGAAGACGGTTTCCCTCGACGAAGGCGCCGCCCTCGCCCTTGGGGCAAAAACCCATGTCCTCGATCTGCATCAACGCCACGATGCTGAAGGGGTCGTACAGCGTCAGAATGTCCACGTCGTCGGGCGTAATGCCCGCCATCTGGAACGCCTGGGGAGCCGACACGACCTGGGGCGTCGCGGTGAAGGCGGGCTGCTGGCTCCAGTGCCCTCCCGTCGGAGAAAGACACTCCCCGACACCCGAGACGCGCACCGGCGGACGAGCCCGATCGCGCGCGCGCTCCAGCGACGTCATTACGTAGGCCCCTCCGCCATCCGAGATCAGGCAACAATCTTCCAGCCGCAGGGGATCGACGAGCTTGGGGTGGGAGAGATAGTCGTCGAGCGACAGGGGCTTCTCGCGCATGACCGCACCCGGATGTCCGTTGGCATGGCGACGGCAGGCCACCGGGATCGCCCCGAGTTGCTCTTCGGTAGTGCCGTATTCGTGCATGTGCCGTCGCGCGATGGTCGCGAAGTAGACCGGCTGGGGGAACCAGCCAAAGGGAACCTCCAGGTTGGCCTTGTGCGCTTCCTCGATGTGGAACTTCGCATGAGCGCCCGCCGGGCTGCTGTTGCGCTCGCTCGCCCAGGCCACCGAAAAGACATTGACGATGGTCTGCGCCTTGCCCTCGGCCAGCGCGCGAGCCGCAGCCGAAGGCGCAGTCGCGGCCCACGCCATCCCCCCACCCCAGTTGGACGTCCACATCTCGTGGGTCGTGCCAAAATGCTTGCGATAGGCCTCCGCATCGAACTGCGGGCCCATTCCCATTCCGAACATGATCCCGTCGACTTCTTCGGGTTGGAGTTCGGCGTCCTCGAGCGCGCGCTCGACGGCCTCGGCCCCGATCTCCACGGCGCTCCGCCCGGAGGCTCTCGTGTGTTCGGATTCCCCGACCCCGCAGATGGCCACCTCGCGCGCTTCCGCCGAATGAGGAACGACGGTGCCCCAAGCGTTCCCCGAGTCGGATTTCCCCATTCCGAGACCCTACCTCAAGATTCGAAGCGCTCCAGATCTGCTAAGCCTCTCGCAACCTCCCAACGGGCGGTAGCCAATCGAAATGGAACGCGACGTTCTCATCTCCCGAATCGCACTCCCGCTGCTCCTGGTCGTGGCGACGCTAGCGGTCTACCTCCAATCCCTGGGCTTTGACTTCATCGCCTTCGACGACGACCGCTACATCCTGCGCAATCCAGAAATCCAGAACGGACTCACCCTCGAAAGCGCCCGCTGGGCGTTCACCACGGGTTACGAGGGCGCGTGGCAACCCCTGACCTGGATGTCCTTCATGCTCGACTTCGAGCTTTTCGGACTTGAGCCCGCCGGCTACCACGCCACCAACGTCCTGTTTCACGTGCTCAACACCCTCCTCGTCTACGCCGTTTTCTTTTTCCTCACCCGGCGCCCTCTTCCGAGTGCCGCGGTGGCCGCACTCTTCGGTCTCCACCCCCTCCACGTCGAGTCGGTCGCCTGGGTTGCTGAACGCAAGGACGTCCTCAGCGGATTCTTCGGGCTTCTCTCTCTATGGGCGTACGGGGCCTACGCGCGGGGTCGCCAGCGCAGCGGCTACCTCCTTCTATCCCTCCTCGCCCTCGCGCTCGGCTTGATGTCGAAGCCCATGCTCGTCACGCTTCCGTTCTTGTTTCTGCTTCTCGATTACTGGCCGCTGGGTCGCTTCCCAGCACTCCTTGGGCGGGAAGAATCGGACGAACCTCGCGTCGAGAACCCTGGGATCTTCGGTCCATGGACGATCCTCGTGGAAAAGATTCCCTTCTTCCTGTTGATCGGCGCCGCGAGCTGGACCGCCCTTCGGGTCCACGAAAACCTGGGCGCCCTGGAACTGACCGTGCTCGTGCCTCTCCACCTGCGCATTGCCAATGCAATCGTTTCCTACGCGATCTATGCGGCCAAGGCCGTCGTGCCCATGAACCTCGGGCTCTTCTATCCCCATCCCTACCTGGAGACAACCGGCGGAGAACCCTGGTCTTTTTTCGCGATTGCCGGAGCGTCGATCGTGCTTCTCGTGGTGACCGGCGTGGCCGTGGCCTGGGCCCGGCGCGCGCCCTACGTGATCGTGGGCTGGCTCTGGTTTCTGGGCTCTCTCGTGCCCACGATCGGACTGGTCGCATTCGGCACCCACGGGATGGCGGACCGTTTCACCTACCTGCCCCTGGTTGGACTCGCCGTCGCCGTGGCTTTTGGCCTGGATGCCATCGCAACCCACTGGGTGACGCGCCGACCGCCCCTGGCCCGGCCTCTCGGCGCCGCGGCACTGTCCGTCCTGCTGGCCTATGGCGTGGCGGGAGCCTGGCAGACCCGCCATTGGAAGGATTCGATCTCGATCTTCAGCCATACCCTCGAAGCCAGCCCGAGAAGCGCCGTGATCCACTTCAACCTCGCCAACGAACTGAAGGCCGCACGACGGACCGAGGCGGCGATTCGCCACTACCGCAACGCGGTGGACATCCACCCGGGATACAACCGAGCCCGGTTCAACATGGCCAACACCCTGCGAAGCCGGGGAGACGCCGATGGCGCGATCGCGGAATCTCGGCTCCTCGTTCTTCGAGACCCCGGATTCACGCGCGCCGTCTTTGCGCTGGCGGCCACTCTCGAGAGCGAAGGGCGCCTGGTCGACGCCCTTGACGTCTACGAGGCGGCAGCCAGGCGCTTGCCGGGATTTCGACCCTACCGGGACAATGGCGCGCGCCTTCGAGAGCAGATCGAGAAGGATTCACCACTAAACTGACGCGCCGCCCTCCGATCATCGCGTCGCCGACGGGTCCAAGGACACGCCCATGCCCGAAACAGCAACCACGATCCCTCACTTCGTACGTGACCTCGCGCAAGCTCACGGCGAGCGGACGGCCATCGTGCTGGACGATCACCGCTTGAGTTTCAACGACCTCGAGCGTCGCTCCGCCGACCTGGCACGAGGCCTTCTCGAGCTGGGCGTCGGGAAAGGCGGCCGTGTCGCGATCTGGATGTCCAATGGGCCAGAATGGCTGGTCGCGTGGCTCGCCATCGGACGAATCGGCGCGCTGACGGTACCGCTCAACACCTTCTTCAAGGAAAGCGAGCTGAAGTGGGCTCTCGGGCACGCCGACATTCACACCCTCCTCCTGGAAGACGATCCCGACGGTCACGACCTCTTTTCCCGCCTCGCGACCGCTGTTCCGGATCTGACCGAAGCGCGCATGGGGTCGCTCCGCCTTCCCGCGGTCCCCCACCTCCGGCACCTCGTCACCTGGGGCGGCCCCGGGCGAGCCAGCGCAATCGCTCACGCAAACCCCGAGCGGCCCGTGGGTGTAGAAAGCACGATCGACCACGCACTCCTCGGCGCCGTGGAAGCCAGCGTCCACCCGGCCGACCCCCTTGCCCTTCTCTACACGTCGGGCAGCACCGGGGACCCCAAGGGCGTGATCCACTCCCAGGGCGGAATTCTTCGTCACAGCCACGCCCTCTACCGGGATCGCGATCTCACGAGCACCGATGTCGTTTGGTCGCCCATGCCGTTTTTCTGGGTGGGCGGCCTCGTTTTTTCGCTTCTCGGAAATCTGCACGCGGGCGCCGCTACCCTCTGCGAGCGCAGCTTCGATCCGCCGAAGACCCTGGCGCTATTCGAGAAGCAGCGCGTCACCGTCGCAGTCGGCTGGCCGCACTTTGGCAAAGCCCTCGCGGACGATCCAACCCAGGGGCAACGCGACCTTTCCGCACTTCGCGCTGGAAACCTTGCGGGCGTTCTCCCCGAGAGCGTGGTCTCTCCCGACCCCGAACTGCGCCCCAACTCCCTGGGCATGACCGAAACCTGCGGGCCCCACACAGCCGTTCCGAGCGGTGTCTTGCCCGAGAGCCTGCGCGCGACCTTTGGTACCGCGATGCCAGGCGTCGAACACCGTATCGTCGACCCCGATTCCGGGGAGCCCCTGCCCCCCGACGGCATCGGCGAAATCCAGGTCCGCGGGTACAGCCTGATGCAGGGACTCTACAAGCGAGAGAGAGAAGAGACCTTTGAAGCCGATGGGTTCTACGCCACCGGCGACATGGGCCGCTTCGACGAAGCCGGGGTCCTGCGCTTTCACGGAAGACGCGGCGAGATGATCAAGACCGCGGGGGCCAATGTCACCCCGGGCGAGGTGGAAGCCCTGATGTCCGCGGTGGCGAGCGTCGGGCACGCGTTTGTAGTCGGCATCCCGGATCCCGACCGGGGGCAGATCGTGGCGGCCGCCCTGGTCCCGGAACCCGGCGAACGGCCCTCCGTCGGCGACCTTCGGCAGCACCTCAAGGACTCCCTGGCCGCCTACAAGGTCCCCCGCCATTTTTTCGTATTCGACCGACTCGACGAGTTGCCGTTCACCGATTCTGGAAAACTGGATCGCATTGCCCTGGCCCGCCAGCTCCAGGGTCTTCTACCGACGGGGCAGCGCGGCGGCGAGAGCGGCTAGCCTTCTTTCTTGATCTCTTCGTCGATCACGACCTTGAATTCGGAGAAGGGCTTGGCCCCCGACATGTGGCGGCCGTTGATGAAGAAGCCAGGGGTTCCCGTAACGCCGAGACGACCCGCCTCCTTCACATCCTGATCGACCCTCGCCTTGATCGCCGCGGAGGCCATGTCCTTCTTGAACGTCTCGACGTCGAGGCCGATTTCTCCGGCCCAGACGACGTAGTTCGCTTCCGACATCTGCCGCTGATTCTTGAAGATCTTGTCATGCATCTCCCAGAATTTCCCCTGCTTGTGGGCCGCCTCGCTCGCCGCGTGGGCCGCCGGCGCCTTCTGGTGAAACGACAGGGGGAGATGCTTGAAGACTACGCGCACCTGGTCCCCGTATTCGTTGCGGATCTGATCCAGGGTGGGCAGGACTCGCGCGCAAAACGGGCACTGGAAATCGCTGAACTCGACCACGGTGACGGCCGCATCCTCCGGCCCGATCGCCGGTGCCCCCTTGAGGTCCACGGTATATCGCTTGGCGGGGTCCGGTCCCCGGCGCGCCCGCGCCTCGCGGCGGGGAGCGGGAGCCGGGGCCGTGGCGACCTTCATCGGGTCGGCGATCCCTGGGACGATGCGATCCCCGGCCCTCTCGGTGGCCTGGGCCATTAGAAAACCGGCTCCCAGGATACAACCGCCCAGGATGATCGCCGCGACCACCAATCCGGCCCCGCCCGCGTGCTGGTGTTTTGCGACCGGTTTCTCTTGCTGGTTCTCCACGACCTTCTCCTCCTACAGACTTGAATGGACTCGGCTCCGGCTTTCGGATCCCGAAGCAAACTGACGGCTTCGACACCGCTTTATGGCCCACGGGTTCCCGGCCCTGGGGGAAGAGGACCATAGCATCGGCCGGTCCAGTCGAGCCCCCCCGGGAGCGCTTTCCAGGAAACAACGCCGGGGCTAGCCTCCGATCCATGGCCTCCAGCCAACCGGTTCGCCCGGGTGGTCGCGTCCCTCGGACGGGGCGCCCACTGCCCACCGCCCTACCCCAGCGACTCGTCCTCTTCGACGGAGTCTGCGGACTCTGCAACCGTTCGATCCAATGGCTCGTCTCCAGGGACGAGGGGCGCGTCCTTCGCTACGCCCCTCTGCAGGGAGACACCGCCAATCGACTGCGCCAGTCCTGGCCGGACACCTTCCCCCAGGCGCATGACACCGTTTTAT
Organism: Myxococcota bacterium; assembly: GCA_036228265.1. Lineage (GTDB taxonomy): Bacteria > Myxococcota_A > UBA9160 > UBA9160 > UBA4427 > CAJXIC01. The sequence continues at coordinate 6,270 of JAZAOF010000035.1, forward strand.
TTGTCGACACTTCGGGAGAGGACGTCCGGATTTTGACTCGCTCACGAGCCGTCCTGGCCATCTTGCGGGCCATCGGCCGAGCCCCCACGACGACCCGGATCCTCGGCTGGATCCCCGCACCGTTGCTGGACCTCGGCTACCGAGCGCTCTCGGCCGTTCGTTACCGGTTGTTTGGCCGGTCCGACGAATGCCGCATTCCGACCCCCGAGGAGCGCGATCTTTTTCTCGGCTGATGCGCTGGCCTAGACCTCTTCGTCTTCGTCGATCGGCTGGACGCGGATGGGATGGGGTGCGTAGTCAGGACCGGTCTCCCAACCCGGCAGGCGCGCGGCTTCGGCCAACCACGACTGGGCCAGGTGCGCATCGACCGCCACGTCGTTTCCATCGAAGCTCTCGAGAAGCGCCTCCCAGAGCTCGCGCCCACCTTCTCGCCACCATTCGGGCGCAGGGTTTTCGAAGTCGATGGCCAACCGAACCATTTCCCTCTCCGACATACCGTCCCTTTCTCCGAAAAACGCCTAGGATCTCCAGGCAAAGCGCCCCAGGTCGATGACTCCGCGCGCATCGAAAACAACGCCCTCGGCCTCGAGAAGGTCGCGTTGCAAACACGCCGGCTCCGGTTCACGGCGACCGCTGATTCGGCCGCTAGCGTTGACGATCCGTTGCCAGGGAACATCCCGGCCTTCGTCGAGGGCATGCAGCGCGTACCCCACCTGCCGGGCCCGCCCTTCGAGTCCAGCCCGCCGAGCCACTTCCCCGTACGTCGATACCCGGCCCCGGGGCACACAACTCACCACGGCGTAGATCCTCTCGTAGGCCGAGTCTTCCGCTCGGTTCGTCTTTTCGATCACGGCGTCGACACCAGCCCACTGTGCCGCAACAGGGTTTCGGAGGTTGGCTTCCTCCCGCGAAACCTCTCGAACACCGTCATGGGGTGCTCACTGCCCCCCAGGGCCAGGATCGTTTCGCGGTAGCGGTGCCCGGTTTCCCTCACCGCGCCCTCGTCGCCAAGCCCCGCATCTTCGAAGGCCCCGAAGGCGTCTGCCGAGAGGACTTCGGCCCACTTGTAGCTGTAGTAGCCCGCGGCATATCCCCCCGCAAAGATGTGAGAGAAGCCACACAGGAAGCGGTCTTCGGGAAGCGGCGGGAGAATGGTCGTGTCCTGGGCAATCCGCTGCTGCACGGAGAACGCGGTCTCGCCCCCGGTCGACGCGTACCGGGAGTGCAGTTCGATGTCGACACAACTGAAGTAGATCTGGCGCAGCATGTCCGAACCGGCCCTGTAGTTTCTCGCCGCCACCAACTTGGCAAAGAGTTCATCCGGAAGTGCCTGGCCCGTTTCTACGTGAGCAGCAAGTTGCCCCAGGGTCTCCCGGTGGTAGAGCCAGTTCTCCATGAACTGGCTCGGCAACTCGACGGCATCCCACTCGACGTTGCGAATCCCCGAGGCCAACCCCTCATCGACCCGCGTGAGCATGTGCTGAAGGCCGTGGCCGAACTCGTGAAACAGGGTACGGACCTCGTCGAACGTCATGAGCGAGGGGCGACCATCGGGCGCGGGAGGCGTCTGGTTGCAAACCAGGTAGGCCACCGGTTGGCGCGCGGTACCGCTCGACGTCGGGAACAGCCGACTGCGCCCCAGGCACTCGTCCATCCATGCGCCGCCGCGTTTCTCCTCCGGTCGACTGAAAGGATCGAGATAAAACGCCGCAATATCCTCGGCGTTCTCGTCCTGCACCCTGAAGTAGCGCACATCGGGGTGCCAGGTTGGAACTTCCCCGTCCGCCGCAACCACCCGAATGCCGAAAAGTCGCTCACTCAGCGAGAAGAGGCCTTCAAGCACCCTGGGCAATGGAAAATAGGAACGAAGCTCCTCTTCGGAATAGTCGAAACGATCCTCCCGAAGGCGTTCTGCCCAGAACGCAATGTCCCAGAGCTGCAGTTCCTCCTGGGCACCCGAGGCCCGCGAAAACTCCTGGAGTTCGGCGAGATCGCGACGCGCTGCATCGATGGACGCCTCTCGCAGTTCCCCCAGGAGGCGGTCGACGGCCCCGATTCCCGAAGCCATTTTCGAGTCGAGGCTGAGCTCGCCGAAATTCGCGTATCCCAGGAGCTGCGCCATCTCCCGGCGCAGGACGAGGATCTCCTCGATCAGCGGTGCGTTGTCGAACTCTCCCTCGCTGGCCCGGGTCACGAAAGCCCGGTACAGCTGCTCCCGAAGCTCCCGATTGCGGCAGTGCTCCATGAAGGGCACGAAGCTGGGGGCCTCCAGCGTGAACTTCCACGGCCCCTCGTCCGGCGATCCTTCTTCCCCGTCGGCCTCCAGGGCGGCCTGGGCCGCGATGGCGCGAACCGCCTCCGGGATTCCCTCCACGTCTGCCCGATCGCGAACCGTCAGGGAGAACGCTTTCGTGGCGTCCAGGACGTGATTGCTGAAGCGGGTTCCCAGGTCAGCGAGGGTCAACTGGATCTCGTTGAACCGTTCGCGCTCCGATGGCTCCAGGGCGACGCCCGTGTGACGCGCATCTCGAATCAAGCTCTCGACGATTCGCTTCCGAACTTCCGACAACTCGTCCCAGTCGGTCGATTCTTTCAAGGCACAAAGCGCCCCGTACACGGCCTGGCTTTGCCCCAGGCGAAGTCCAAAACCGACGACGGCGGGCTGCATGGCGTCGTGCGCCTCTCGAAGTGCGTCGCTATCGCGAACCCCCATGAGGTGCCCGACGGTTCCCCAGCAGCGTCCCAGGCGATCCCCGAGACGCTCCAGGGGTTCCACCAGCCCCTCGAAGGTCGAAGCCGGATCCGCTTCGATCGAATCGAGTTCGCGACCGAGTTCTTCCAGAAGCACCTCGACGGCCTCGGAAATACCCGCCGGATCCAGCCGGTCGAAATGCGGAACCCCGTCCTCGCTCAGCCAGGGGGCGGCCGCAGAACTCGGATGACTCATGGCAAACCATTCCTTCCATGCCCTTGAAAAACGCCCGGCGATCGTAGCGAGCGAGGGAGGCCCTCCGCACGGTGGTCGAAGATTTTCACGACCGCGCCAGCCGGTCGGTCGGCCCATCCACGACGCGAACGCCTCTAGTGCACGAGCGTGGCCAATGCGTAGATTCGCGCCTCCGTGAAACCAAGAATCCAGCCGTCCACCCGAACCACCCGCCCCGCTTCGAAGTCGCCCCGGAGCTTTCGAGCCAGTTGCTTTGCCAGGTCCCCTCGCCCGTCGAGACCCGCCTCGAGTTCCCGCCGCAACACCCCCGGGTCCCCCCACGCCGGGTACTCGGCCAACACCCGGTCGCCCACCCGCGCGGCGGCCTGGGGATGGCGGAGAACGCCGACGAGCGGGTCCGCGGACCGAACCTCCTCGCCCGCCCAACGCCCTGAAACCAGGAGCCAAAGCCCCGCCAGAAGCGCAAAACAGGCCGCCATGGCCCCCCGCCGGGTCCAGCCGCGTTGCCCGGACAGGCCTCGATTCTTCGTCACCCCCGCCCCCTTCCCGCCAGATGATCGGCGAGCCTCAGGGCCAACGCCACCAGCGTAAAGGTCGGGTTCGATCGGCCACTGGTGGAAAAGACCGAACTGCCGGCCACGTAGAGATTCGAAACGCCGTGAACCCGGGCATCCGCGTCGACGACGCCGCGTCGGGGGTCTTCGTGCATCCGCGTGGTCCCGATGTGGTGAGAACCCGCGGTCAGGGATGCGAAGGGGCGACTCTCATCCAGGACCACGCGCACTCGCGCAGCGAGGCCCGCACCGAGGGTCTCAGCGAGCGTCCCGACCGCTCGAACCAGGGCCTCCCGGTCGAAGGCAGAAGTCGCTGCCCGAAGACTCAGTCGCGGCAGGCCAAGGGCATCTCGCTCCCGGGACAGGGTCACCCGGTTGTCCGGGGAAGGCGCGATCTCCGTCCCCACTTCGATAAAGGCTGCGCCTCGCGCGTCCCCCTTCGAACTTCCTGCGGCTTGGTCCCATTCTTCGGAAAGGTCCATCAGGTCTTCCTGGAATGGATCCGGATCCATCGCTTCCGGTACCGGGCGAAACTGGACGTTCAGGAGCTGGTGCTTGCGCTGAAGTTCATCCGAAAGGCGCAACACGCCAAGAACCATGACCCCCAGTCCAAGATTGCGAGCGGGCTTGGCGTAGAGCGTCAGATCCCTGGACGGCCGCAAAAGACCCACCTTGGCGATTCCGGAACCGTAGAAATGGTCCATGAAATAGCGACCGACCTGGTCGTACTGATTCCCAAGCCCCGAGGCATGCACCCGGTTCGAGAGCAGAAGCAGTCGAGCGTTCTCCAGGGCTCCCGCCGCCAACACCGTAGTCCCCGCTCGCACCCGGTAGCGCGCTCCCCCGAGGTCCGAGACTTCGACCCCTTGCGCCCGAGTTCCGGAGTCATCCGTCGACACGGCAACCGCATTGGAGTGAAGAAGCACGAGGATGCGACGCGAGGCCTGGAGATCCGATCGATAGCGTGTCCCAAACCGGGTGGGCGGGCTCAGCGAATAAAGCGCGGTCTGCAAGCCGCTTGCTCCCAGAGGTGCGGACGGGACGTCGGGATCGCGGAAATCCGAATTC
>JAZAOF010000036.1:0-22192 GCA_036228265.1 Myxococcota bacterium
CGGGTAGTAGCCGTGCGCGAGACCCAGTTGGGCGATCGGATCCAACACGACGTCGCAGACGTAGTCGGGGACGAGGATGGCGCTCCCCGGCTCGAGTCGAAGGGACTCCAGGCCGTGCTTCAAGGCCGTCCGGGCGTAAGCGAAATGGCGAATCGTCTCTCTTCCATGCTGAAGTTGGCCATTTGAGCGACGCCGGCGTCCTGGCGACTCTCGAAGGGACTATATATCACGCCCCGGGCTTCCCCGGAGATGGCGGGAGGTACCGCCGCGCCGGGGGAACCGGGGTACGCGGCTTGGCGTCCGACCCCTAGCCTGCTAGCTCTACGATCTCGGTGCGTTCGACCGCCACCCCCGGAGTGGATCATGGACCGCGATACATCGGCCAATCGAACCGTCTCCGTGCCCTTTGGCGCCTGGTACGGCGAGGAAGAACTGGCCCTCTCCTTCCCGGACGGCTGGGAGGTGACGCTTCTGTCTCCCGACGACGCACCGGCCCTGGACGACGCCCAGGTGGCCGAGGCGTTCGCCCGCCCGTGCGGAACCGCCGCGGTGCGCGAGCTCGTGGTCGGTCGCGCGAGCGTCGTGATCGCGGTAGACGACCTCACCCGCCCCACGCCGGTCCACCGTGTCCTCCCAACGCTCCTCGATGAACTCCGGGCCGGCGGCATCGCCGAAGAAAACATCACCCTGCTCCTGGGGACCGCGGCCCACCGGCCGCTTCAAACCGACGAGATCGAGCGCAAGCTCGGGCGGGGCATCCACGAACGGTTGCGCGTCGTCCAGCACGATTTCATGGGCGAAGACATCCGTTTCATCGGCTGGGTGCAGGGCGGTCCCGTTCATCTGAACCGGCACTTTCTCGACGCGGACATCCGCATCTGCATCGGTGGCGTGATCCCGCACAACGAGACGGGTTTTGGCGGAGGCTCGAAGATGGTCGTCCCCGGTGTCGCGGGGCGTCACACCATCGCTCACTTCCACGGCGCACTGCCCCCTCGCCCGGCGGGCGTAGTCGAGGCGGCGCCGGGTGTGCGGGATCGGCGGGCCTGGTCCGAGGCCGTCGCCCGCCACGTCGGCGTGGACGCCATCCTCGCCTGCGCGATCAATTCGAAGCGCGAGCTGGCGGGCCTCTGGGTGGGCGACCTCGTCCAAGCGCACCGCGCCGCCGCGGAGCGGGCACTGGCCATCGGACGAACTCCCGTCCCGGCGGAACTCGCCCAGCACTGCGACGTCGCCGTGGTCAACGCCTACCCGCTCGACACGGACCCGATCCAGATGGCCAAGAGCCTTTACGCCGCCCGCGAACTCGACCCGGCTTCGACGGTGGTCGTCAATGCCGCTTCCGACGGCGTCTTCTACCACGGAATGGGGATGGGCAGCGGACTCCACCTGCCGAGACTGCTGCGCAACCTGCCGAACTGGCTGACCAGCCCCCGGGACATCTGGACATGGTTTCGCGGGCTGTCCACGGCGGCTCCCCAACCGCTCCTCGCGGGACGCCTCTGCTACTTCACGCTCAACCACCTCGCCTTCGAACACTTCGAGAGAACCGAGGGGCGCCAATCGGCCACCGCCCCCGCCCGGATGCCCTCGCCCGAAGACGCCGACCTTCTCGTGTTTTCCGAGCGGTTTCCCGCCTGGGGGTTCAAGCGCCGTTACCGCAAGGGGCACCTCTTCGATCGCTGGGACGCGATCGCGGAGATCCTCGATCGGCGGCACCCCAACGGACGCGCAGCGGTCTTCCCGTGTGCCCCGCTGCAGATCCCCGTCACGGTCGATCCCTGAGGCCATTTCGTGAACATCCTCGTCGTCAGCATGTTCTTTCCGCCGGAGATGGGAGCGCCCGCAGGACGCTTCTTCGACTTTGCCCAGCACTGGGTCCGCCGGGGCCATCGCGTCACGGTGATCACCGGATTTCCGAATTTTCCCGGCGGTCGCATCCACGACGGCTACCGGGGCCGCTTCTTCCAGCGCGAGGAGATCGACGGGATCGACGTATGGCGCTGTTGGCTCTTCACGCGAAGGGGGCGCCTGGGCCGCCCGCTCGCCTACGCGAGTTGGTTGATCTCGGCCACGCTTGTCGCGGTCTTCGGTCGCTGGAAGGCCGACGTCGTCGTCGCCACCTCGCCTCCCCCCATCGTGGGCCTGCCTGGACGGATCGCGGCCTGGCGCCGCGGCGTCCCCCTCGTCTTCGACATCCGCGACATCTGGCCCGAAGCGATCGTACAGAGCGGGCGCCTCACCAACCCCCTGGTCATCCGCGCATTCGAGTGGGTCGCGCGCTACCTCTATCGCACCTCGACCCGGGTCACCGCCGTCACCGAGGGGTGGGTCGAACGCCTCGTTGAACTCGGCGTGCCGACGACCAAGAGCGCCGTGCTCCCCAATGGCGTCGATGTCGGGGGCTTCGACGAGGATGCGGCCAACGCCCTCCCCGGAGATTTCGAGGCCCTCGACCCCGAAGCGCACTGGTTTACCTATGCCGGAATCCTCAACACGCCCCAGGGCCTCGAGGTCATCCTCGAAGCGGCGGCCCAACTCCAACAACGACGCCCGGAACTCTACGCACGCAGCCAGTTCGTGCTCGTCGGCGAAGGGCCGCGCGAAACGGAACTGAAGGAGATGCGCGATCGCCTCGGCCTCGAGCGCGTGATCTTCATCCCCCGCCAGCCACGCTGGGCGATCTACGCGCTGCTGCACCGCTCTTTTGCCGTGCTGGTCACCCTGCGACCGCGCAAGGACACCAGCACCGTTCCCTCGAAGATCTACGAGTGCATGGCCAGCGGTCGCCCGGTTCTCTTCTCCGCCGCGGGCCTCGGCGCCGACACGATCCGCCGCGCCGCGGGCGGAACGGTCACCGAACCGGCCAACCCGGAAGCCCTGTGCGACGCCCTCTGCGCCTATCTCGACAACCCCCAGCAGGCGGATGTCGACGGCGCCGCGGGGCGGAACTTCGTCGAGCAGTCCTACGATCGCCGCAAGATCGCCCGGAGCTTCGAAGATCTCCTCGCCGGCTGTGCCCGGATCTCGCCGCCCGACGCCTAAATTCCGAGAGCGCCGGAATCGAGATCGGGAGCCGGTGGCACCCCGCGCGGATCCGGCGACGGCGGGTAGCGACGCGCGTCGGCCCGAACGTCGAGAACCCGCTCGGCCAACTCGCCGCGATGCGCCTCCAGCCATTGCTCCACACCCACCCAGGTGTGGTCGCGGAGCAATACGCGCAGCTTGGCCTCGGCGGAGGCCAGCCCGACGTAGTACTTGAAGGAGCGCAGCCGGGAGAGCGCCATCCGGGGCTGGTCGGGATCGATCTCCCGGGGATGAACGTACACGTTGGTGGGAATCCCGTTCCGGTTGTCCCGCCGGATGCAATGTTGCACCCACGCCACCGGCAACAGTCGCAGGTAGCCCCCCCCGGCGTAGGGAACGTGGCGCCCAGCCACCGCCATCGTCGAAGACGGGATTTCGTCGAGCCAGCCCGATTCGCAGCGAACGCGGTGCGGACCCCAAAAACCCGAGGGGTAGCCACCGTGGCTCGACACGCCGGGGCACAGCGACGCATCGTACCCGTATCCCGCCTCGACCAGCAGATCGAAACTCCAGGCCACCCGCGGCGTGATCGAAGCCCCGGGCGCCCGGAAACCGCTCACGCCCTGCCCTGAAAGGTCTTCGAGCAGCCGCCGCGACGCGTCCAGGTCAGCGCGCAACGAGTTCCGGTCATGTCGGCCCAGCACTTCATGCCAGAAGGAGTGGGAGCCCAGAGAGTGGCCGGCCTCGGCAATGCGGCGGACCAGGGCCGGGTGCCGGCGCGCGATCCATCCCACCACGAAAAAGGTCGCACGCGCCCCGGCTTCGTCGAAGAGCCCAAGCAGCCGGTCGGTGTTGGCCTCGACCCGGGATTCGAGGTCGCCCCAAGCCTCGCGCGAGTAGCCGCCCTGCCCCTCGGCTTCGAGAACGTGGAACCAGTCTTCCACGTCCACGGTCAGGATATTGGTGACCGGCTCAGCCACCGCCCCGCATCCGGCTCATGTACTTCCAGAAGGTGTTGATCGGATAGCCGAGGACGGCCCCGGGGTCCTTCCACGAAAGCACGGCGTAATCCTTTCGCGCGGGGCTGACAACCGTGTGAAAGAAATCGCCCCAGCCGAGTTCGCCCCGGCGCAGAAAGTGGAGACCCGACACGACGTCGCGAACCAGCAGTTGCCAGCGAATCCGGTCGTCCTGGCAATTGACGTGCACGGGATTGGGTTGGCCCACCAGGTCGCAGTAGGCGTCCCAAACCACGTCGACCCCGGCCGCCCGGGTCAACGAAAACCACAGGGTCGGTCGGGGATTCACCTCGATCAGCTTCCAGGTCTCGTCCCGGGGATCCCACTTGAACTCGGTGCCACAAACCCCGTGGTAATCGAGTTTCTCGACGACCGCGACAGAGAGGTCTGCAATTTCCTGGGACCAACACGACTCCATGTAGGATCCGGAGCCAAACATCGGCGGAAACTGCCGGTTCTTGCAGGCCGTAAACAACGACCGGAACTCCCCGGCCGCATCGCGGTAGACCCCGCCCACGAAGATGTTCGCCTCGGGACCCTCGATCACTTCCTGCAGAACGCTCTCGCCGCCCCAATCGCGGATCTGTCTCCACCAGTGCAACAATTGTTCGGCGTCGGAGACCTCGACGAGTTTCTCCCCGCGCAACCGTGCACGGAACAAGTGGCCCATGCTGGGCTTCACGATCGCGGGGTAGCGAAGCGCGCACGCCGCCTCCGCAGCCTCGGCGTCGTTCTGGGGGAAAAAGGTTCGCGGCATGGCGATCCCCAGTTCCTGGCAGCGCTCGTAGAAGGGACGCTTGTCGAGGATCACGGAGTTCACCTCCGGGCGCATCGACACGTCCAGGATAAAGCGCTCGCGTAGCGTTTCGTGGTGATCAGACACGAAATCGATGTAGGGATCCCCGGCGGTGAACAGCACCGGCTTGCGCGACTGCTCGGCCCCGAAACGCATCAGCGCCTCCAGCAATTCCGGGCCCGGCGGCAAGTAGGCCATCCTCGGGTCCCGCCGAAACCACCGCGAGTAGTGGCCGATCTCGCGACGGTTTTCATCGACGCCCCAGAAGGGCACCCCCCGCGGCGCGAGCGAGCGCGCCACCGCCAGCCCCGTCGGTGAAACCGTAAACACCACCGCCGGGTGCAACGATGCACCCTTTCCCGCCTCGGCGACTGCGACCGATTCCGATGCCTGCATTCTTGGAAGGGTATCCCGACTCGCGCTCGGCACCATCCGCACCCCGTTGGCGGAATCCGCCGGCCGCGAAGAAATCTGAACCCTAGGGTTCGAAGGTGAATCGCCAGGTGCCCCGGCGAAAATTGCGGGCCCGCCCGCGCAGGCACGCGCGTTCGATTTCCAGCCCGAACTCGGGCGAATACCCCTCCCTCTCGAGAGCCCAGTCGGCGCCCTCGGGCAGATCGATGCGAAGAATCCGACCCGAAGCCAGGGTCACGCGCGCCGCCACGGCGATGTCTTCCGAACGAATCCACTCGGGTTCGAGACCCGGGGCGAGGGGCAGTGAGAGGAAAACGGGCGCCGGGGTCCCCTCGATGGAATCGACGATCTCGACGCCCGCCTCGGTCACCGCGAACTCCCGCCGGTGCACCGTGTCTCGCGTCGCCCAGCCCGCGCAGCGGGCCGCCGCATGCGACGGGGGCACCACGGCTTCTACCGTCACGGTTGGGCGACCTCCGACACGATGGGCCCCCCAGAGTTCGGCCTGGTCAAACCCGTCCACCTCGATCGTCGCGTGGCTCCGGGTCGCACGAGAATGATCGCGCAGGTCTCCGGGCACATACTCCGCAACACCGGCATCGGTGACCACGCGTTCGTCCCCCACGCAGAGTTCGAACGACAGCGCATCGCAGTGCGCGTGGCCCGGTTGATAGGCCGGTTGAGGACCCGCCAGCGAAGCCAACACGCTGAACGAACCGGCCTCGAGCCGCAGGCTCCCCGAGTCCGACAGCCAGCCCCCGCGCTGCGGTGGCTCTTCTCGGACCCCAAGCGCCTCCGCGTAGGCATGGAGGCGGGCCGGCGCCTGCGCAATCGCGAAGGCCGAGTCGGACAGCAGGGCAATTTGCCCGTCCGGGTGGGTCCACACCGCGAGCGCCCCGCGCATGCGCGCCGCGGTTTCCTCGAGATGCGCGTCGAGTTCCCGCGGCGCCCTCCCCGGGGCAGCGCGGCTCAGGTTCAGAAGATCGAGGACGTTCTCCAACAAAAGCGAGTGGTACATCGGGCTGCGCTCCACGTGGCTCCCCGACGCCCCGATCTGCCGGTCCATCTGCGTTCGCAGTTGGCCAGCGCAAGCCAACCAGGCGTCCGCGGCCGTTCCTCGAAAGGCCAGGCCCGCAGCAACAACTCCCAGCCAGTTCGAGAACAAGTGATTGGCCTGCAGCCGGACTTCCGGGTGACGCGCCAGGGTCTCCGCCTGGTCCCCCATCGACGCGACCAGGCGCTCACGCGATTCGCCGTCGAGTTCCAACGCTCCCGGTGTCCCCAGGAGCTTGATCCAGGAAAGCAGCCGGAGGCTGATCGGATGGGGGCGCCAACCCACGCCACGGGGATGTCGCTCGACCCAGTCGAGCATCCACGCCGCCCGTCGCCCCGGATCGAGGCCCGGCTGCCGCAACCAGTCGAACTGGTGAAGGTGAAAAGCCCAGAGTGGACCTTCCGCGGCTCGGTCCCAGTCGATGCGATCTCCGAAATCGACCTCGCACCGCAGCAGCCGGAGCCGACTTCCGTCCCCCTCGATGTGGGCGGGAGCTCCGAGAAAAGGCACGGGCACCGGGCTCGCGCCCCACGTCACCGGGGGATTCAACCGAACGGGCGTAACCTTCCCCCCAGCAAAGTGCCGAAGCTGGGCCGCAGCCTGGTCGGCGCGAAGGTGACGAAGCGTTCGAATCCAGCGCGCGACCGACGTTCGACTCACGGCGGGCTCCGCAGCGCCACCGCGCGCGCGTAGATCTCGCGCCGAGGCTGGCCCGTGGACAAAGCCAGTTCGGCGGCAATCTCCCGGGGCCGCGCTCCCTCCGCCAGGCGCGAGACGATCTGGCCTTCGACCTCCGGCCACGCGACGGCTTCGGCGGATTCCGGAGCCCCCTCGACCACCAACGTGAACTCGCCCTTCTGGGGACCGGCGAACCTTTCCGCCAGGGACACCAGGTCTTCGCGCACCACCTCTTCGTGAAGCTTGGTCAACTCCCGAGCCACGCAGGCCCGGCGCGCCCCCAGGCTTCCAGCGAGTTCGGCCAGCGAACGCCCTACGCGATGGGGCGACTCGAAGAAGACGAGGGTCTCGGGACGTTCCCGGTACGTCTCGAAGAGTTTCTTGCGGGCGGACGCCCGCCGCGGCAGGTCGCCCAGGAAGCAGACGGGAGGACCACTCAGCCCGGAAAGCGCCAGAGCCGTCAGCACCGCCGAGGGGCCCGGAGAAGCTTCGACGCGATGCCCCGCCTCGATCGCCGCTTCCACGATCCGTTGACCGGGGTCGCATAGCAGCGGGGTGCCAGCGTCTGACACCAGGGCCACGCCCCCTCCCGCATCGAGAACCTCGAGCACCTGGGCCACCCTCGAAGCCTCGTTGTGGGCGTGGACGGAGATGGGGCGGGCGTGGATGTCGTAGCGTTCAAGCAGGATCCGCGTGCGCCGGGTGTCCTCCGCGCACACGAGGTCGGCTTCCCGAAGAACCCGGAGTGAACGCAAGGTCACGTCTTCGAGGTTGCCGATCGGCGTCGCGACCAGGTGGAGAGTCCCCATCCGCTAAGCTGGCGTCCTCCCGGTCCCGAAGAGAGCGTATCCACGTGGGAGATGATCGGCGCATTCTGGGCGCAGAGGGTGAACTTCGGGCGGCTCACTACCTCGAAGCCCAAGGGTATCGCATCACCGCGCACAACGTCCGTGCGGGAGGCGTGGAGATCGATCTGATCGCCGAGCGGGGGGGCACCGTCGTCTTCGTCGAGGTCAAGACCCGGCGCAGCCGACGCTTCGGAGCACCCGAGGAGGCGGTGAATGCGCGAAAACGCGCGCGCCTGCTGCGCGGAGCGGCAGCCTGGCTCCGACAGCAACCCCGGCCCTATCGGTCCCATCGGCCCTACCGGCTCATCCGGTTTGACGTGATCAGCTGCGAATGCCGCCGAGCCCCGGACGGCCAGGAGACCGACTGGCAGATCCGGCATTTCGAAGGCGCCTTCGATGCCAGCGGTTGACGTCGAATGGTTCGAGATCCGTTATCGTGTAGCGGTTCAGCGAAACGGAGGGACACATGGCCGACGAAGTCAAGCACGTCGACAAACCCTGGGGTCACGAAGAGATCTGGGCGCACACCGAGCGCTACGTGGGCAAGGTGATCGTGGTCAATCCGGGAAAGCGCCTCTCGCTTCAGTACCATGAACACAAGGACGAGTCCATCCGCGTCCTGGCCGGAACCTTGCGACTCCACCTCGAAGGAGACGACGGCCAACTCGCGACCCACGATATGGGCCCCGGAGAGAGCCGACGTATCCCCACCGGCCGGCAGCACCGCTTCGAAGCGCTCGACACCCGGGTCGAACTGGTCGAAGTTTCGACAACGGAACTCGACGACGTCGTCCGCATCGAAGACGATTTCGGCCGCGAAGGAACGTCCGAGGCCTGACCCCGGACCGGGTCAGTCCTTCTTCTCTTCCTCGCCGTCCGCCGCCGCTTCCTCGACTTCGGGCGCCGCTTCCGGTTCGGACGCTTCCGTTTCGGGCTCGGCTTCGGCGTCTTCCGCGGCTACGACCTCTTCCACCGCCTCGACCGTTTCTTCTTCGGCCACGGCTTCAGTCTCCTCGACCGGGGGGTCGGCGGGCAGCACCTCGTCCTCGGAAGGTTCGACTTCGTCCGGTACCAGCAGGCTCGAGAGGTTCCGCACCTTGCTCTGGAGACGGGCCTTCTTGCCGCGCAGTTCGCGGAGGTAGTAGAGCCGGGAACGCCGCACATGGCCCCGGCTCTTGATCTCGACCTTGGAGACCAACGGAGACTGCACGGGGAAGATCCGCTCCACGCCCACGCCATTGGAGATCTTTCTCACCGTGAACGTCTCGCTCACCCCGCCTCCGCGACGACGGATCACGACGCCCTCGAAGACCTGGATGCGCTCCTTCTCCCCTTCGCGGATTCGGGCGTGAACACGCACCGTGTCTCCCACGCGAAAGGGCGGGAGCCCGCGCCGCAATGTTTCCTTTTCGACGAAGTCCAGTCGCCTCATCGTTCTTCCTCTCCGCGCGTGTCCCCGAGCAGGTCGGGTCGACGCTCCTTGGTAATTTCGAAAGCCTTTTCCCGGCGCCAGCGCTCCACCGCCGCGTGGTCCCCGGATCGAAGCACTTCCGGCACCGCGTGTCCGCGAAATTCGGCGGGACGGGTGTAGTGAGGCGCTTCGAGTCGATCCTGTTGAAAGGATTCCGTGAGCGTCGATTCGGAATTTCCCAGAACGCCCGGAATCAGCCGGGTGATGCCCTCGATCATCAGCATCGCTGGAATTTCTCCGCCCGAAATCACGTAATCCCCGATGGAAATCTCCTCATCTACGACCAGGTCGATCACCCGCTGGTCCACGCCTTCGTAGCGCGCACACACGATCACCAGGTGTTCTTCTCCGGACAATCCTTCCAAGCGCGCCTGATCCAACCGCCGCCCTCGCGGCGACGGCAGGATGACGCGAGCATTTCTCTTTCCTTTTTCTCCCGCCAACCCCTCGATTGCGGCAACCAACGGCTCGGGCTTCAAGACCATCCCCGGCCCTCCACCGTAGGGCGTGTCGTCCACCGTACGGTGCCGGTCCTGGGTCCAACCTCGGAGGTCGTGAACGGCGATCCGGGTCTGGCCCTGCTTCTGGGCAATTCCAACGAACGATTCTCGCAGAAACGAATCAAAGAAACCCGGAAAGATGGTGATGACGTCGATCTGGATCACGATTCGTCCGTTTCCAGCATCCCCGGTTGGGTCTCGATCACCACCCGGCGCGCTTCCGGGTCGATCTCGGTGGCAATCTCGCGCGCGGCCGAAATCAGCCGCCTCGCGCCATCTTCGGAGTCGACCACCAACACGTCATGGGCCCCGGTTTCCCAGATTTCCTGGATCGTTCCGATATCCCTCCCTGTTTCCGTCTCGACCCGGCACCCGATCAATTGGTGCCAGTAGAATTCGCCTTCCTCAAGCGGCTCCAAGGCCTCTTCCGAGCCCAGCAGCAGCAACCCCTCGAGTTCTTCGGCCGCTTCGCGTTTCTCGATCCCTACCAGGGCCAACCGAACCTCGCCCGCCCGGCCCGTCCCGGCGCGAGCGACCTCGAATCGCTTCGCCCCGGCGTCGTTTTCTTCGTCTCCCAGCCACACGACGGGCTGCCGCAGGATATTGGCGGGCCCATCACCGAAATATCGAATCCGAATCTCGCCCCGTAGTCCGTGGGGGCCCAGGGCCCGTCCGAGAACAATTTTCCCGGCCCGTGCCACGGCCAACTCTCCCGCAGCCGCTTCAGTCTACGATATCGAGCTTGCGGTCGTCGCCGGAACTCGCCGCGGCGAGCACGGCTCGCATGGCCTTGGCCACGCGTCCCTGCCGACCGATCACGCGCCCGCGATCGCTGTTGGTGGTCTCCAGTTCGAGGACGTTTCCGCCATCGGTCGCCGTCACCTTTACCGCCTCGGGTTCGGTCACGATCGCCTTGGCGATGAATTCGATGAGTTCGACGGCTTCCTGTTCTCGATCGGACATTTCAGGCTCCTTCGGCGGGCGGGGTCGGATCTTCCACGGGCGCGGCCTCTTCCGCCGGAGCCGGTTCCGGCGCGGGCGCCTCGGCGACCGCCGCCGCCTCGGCCGGCACCGCGGCCTGCTCGGGGTCGTATCTCTTCAAGAGGCTGCGGACCGTGTCGCTCAGCTGTGCGCCCTTCGCAACCCAGGCTTCGATCGCCTCGGTCCGGAGTTGGAGCAACTCTTTGGCTGGGGTCGGATCATAGGTACCGAGGTACTCGAGAGCGCGACCGTCACGCTTCTTGCGCTCATCGATGGCGAGCACCCGGTAGAAGGGCCTCTTCTTGGCACCGACGCGTGTCAGTCGGATCTTCACCATGGTTCAAGAAATCCTCTTTCGACTGGAGCGCACGAAGCCAGACCCTCGTCCGTGCAATGGACTGCCCAGAGAGACTCCAGCGGTCGCCAGGGGAAACCGGTCTCGTGTTCCCAAAAACCCTCTAAGCGGCTGCGGAACCTAGGGAATCAAGTCGCTGGGGTCAACCGGACGCGGGCCCCAGGCGCTCCCGTTCCTTCTGCTCGGAACAGGCCGGACAGGCGTACAGGGGGTTGTGGGGCGTACGCAGCCTCTCGTACTCGCCGTCCAGCGCCACGCGCGTGACGCTGGCCACCTCGAGGCCGCAGAAATCGCAATGAAAACCGGATTCTGCGTCGTCGTGGCCCGCTACGGGCGCTTCTTCCTGGACTTCTCCGGCGCTCAATCTCTTTTTCCCCTTCCTGGACGTCCCCGACCGGGAGTTCCCGGCGATGCCCCTGAACCACCGTCTCCCGCGCGGGACGGAGAGTAGCCGACCCGAAAGCGCAGGGCCGTCGGAGCCTCTTTTCCGAGCACTCCCCGCAGCGCCTCGAGGATCTCCGGCGTCCGCAGTTGGAGTTGTTGGGCCCAGACCGAAGAATCCACCCGGGCCTCGAGAACTCCGTTTCGCACTCCGACCGGCTGGCAGTGGGCAGCCACCTCGGGACCCACGGCCTCTTCCCATCGCTGGTTGACCTCGTGGGCGCGCGAAGCCGCCTCCATGCCGAGATCCTCGAGCACCTTCCCCAGGAGCGAACCCATCGCCGTCGGCTCACTGCGGCGCCCCCGCCTCACCGCGACTCCTCGGACCGAAAGACGAGGCCCGTGGGAATCTTGGGCGCAAAGAAGGTCGACTTTTGCGGCATCACCTCGCCGGCCGCAGTCACCCGGAACACGTCTTCCGGCTGCAGCGGGTTCAGGTAGAGCGCCACCGTTCCCTCTCCTTCTCGCACGTCGGACGCCGCGCGCTCCGCGCTCTTCGGGAAACTGACCGCCCCGTCCCGGATCGCGCTGGGGTCGAGTCCGAAGACCTCGCCCATCACCTCGTCCTCGAGGATCCGCACCATCAGCCGATCGTCCAGTTTTTCGTCACGCCAGAAAATGCGCAGGGTTCCCGAACCGTCGTCGGCGGCAAATGCGGGTTGGTCCGACAGCGGCGCGAGATGCGCGTCGAGACATTCCCGAACGGTGGCGAGCGAATCCAGCGCAACGGCTTTCGAAGACCAGCCCGGCAGTTTCCGGCTCCAGTCTTCCGACGTGGGAGCACCGACCTCGCGGATGACCCGATGAATCGGGAGCAGCAGGCTGCCCGGCGAAAACGCATTGGCGAGATAGACCAACGTCGCGTCGTAGGGGGCGGCTCCGACCTCGCCCGCCTCGGTGCGGCGCTCGTCGCGATAGGCCAACGCCGTTTCATAGCGGTGGTGCCCGTCGGCAATCACGAGCGGGCGCTCGGCCAGGAACTCCTGCACGCGACCGATCGCGTCGCGATCGACCAGGGGAGCCAACCGGTGCACGACGCCGCTGCCGTCCTCGGCCTCCACGGCTCCGGGGGACTCAAGGGCCCCCGACAAGATCGGCGCCAGGGCGTCCTCGCGATCTTCGTAGAGCATGAAGATCGGCGAGAGATTGGCGCGGGTCGCCCGCATGACACGGAGGCGGTCCGCCTTGGGCCCGGCGAGCGTGCGCTCGTGCGGACGGACGATGCGCTTCGCGTATTCCTCCAGGAACAACGCCGTGAACAGTCCTTCGCGGCACACGGTTTCGCCGCCGGGAGCCTCAAACGTCTGGCGGAGCACGTAGAGCGCAGGCGACTCATCCCGAACGAGTACGCCCGACGCCTGCCACTCTTCGAGAATCTCGCGAATTTCCGAGTAATCGGTTTCCGCCTCATCCTCGACGTTGCGCGTCAGTTCGAGGCGGACGGCGTTATGGGGATCGCGGTCGTAGAGTTGGCCGCGCTCCTCTCGAGCAACCACGTCGTAGGGCGGCGCTATGACGTTTCCCAGTTCGACGCGACGGGGGTCGTAGCGAAGCGCGCGAAAGGGTTCGATACGGGCCATTCAGTCCGACTCCTGTTTCTGCATCGTGCGGGCGGGAAACGATTCGAGCGCCACCGGTCCGGCCCGTAGCAACACCGGTTCCGATGCCGTGAGATCGACCACCGTGCTCGGAGGCTGGCCGCCCGCATCGTCGCCCCCATGGTAGATCGGAATCCCGTCGAGGGCGTCACCCCCCTGGCAAAGGATGCGCGCTTCGCTCACGGTCGCGGCCGGGGGGTGCCCCGACCGGTTCAAGCTGGTGGCCGTCAACACGCCCAGTCCCGACTCCCACGCGGCAACCGCGAGAGAGGAAGCCGCGGAGTGGGGGCTGCAGCGCACCCCCACGGCGCCATCGTGACGCGCAACACCCCGGGCAAAACGCGGCGCGCAGGGCAGAACCAGGGTCAGTGGACCGGGCCAGGCGTCCACCATCCACGCCGCCGCGGCCTCGGAGACCGTAAACCCCAGTGAATCGAGAGGTCCCGGTCCGGGAACCAGCACCGAAAGCGGGCGATCCTCTCCCCTTCCCTTCCAGGCGCGAAGCCGCTCGAGGGCCTCCTCGGAATCCGCCCGGGC
Source organism: Myxococcota bacterium (assembly GCA_036228265.1). GTDB lineage: Bacteria > Myxococcota_A > UBA9160 > UBA9160 > UBA4427 > CAJXIC01. The sequence goes on from JAZAOF010000036.1 coordinate 13,720, forward strand.
GGCAAGCCCCCACACCGTCTCGGTGGGAAAGGCCAGGAGCCCTCCCGTTTCCAGGTGCCGGACGCATTCTGCCAGCGAGGGATCGGGCTCCAAGAAAGCTCTCAGCGCTCCAGCGCCCGGTGGCCGATATCTTTTCGAAAGTGAATCCCCTGGAAGGCGATTCGTTCTACCGCTTCGTAGGCTCGGCGTTGCGCCTCGGCGACGTCGAAGCCCCGGGCCGTAACGCCGAGAACCCGACCGCCCGCCGTCTCGAAACCCTTTTCTCCGCGCTTCGTACCGGCATGAAAGATCTCGACGCCTTCGATCACGGACGCGTCGTCGAGTCCCTCGATCGCGATCCCCGTCGGATAGTCTCGCGGATACCCCCCCGAAGCCAGGACCACGCAAACGGCGGCGTCTCCCCAGGTCACCACCTGGGTTTCGTCGAGTTCCCCGCGCGCCGCCCCGTCGAGGAGGGGCACGAGATCGCCATCCATGCGGAGCATCAAGGGCTGGGTCTCCGGGTCTCCGAAACGGACATTGAATTCGATCACCTTCGGCGCACCGCTGTCGTCGATCATCAAACCGATGTACAGCACCCCGCAGTAGGGGTGACCATCGGCAGCCATCCCGCGAATCGCCGGCACCGCGACTTCTTCAAGAATCCGCTCCTCCACCGCCTTCGACACAACGGGCGCGGGCGAGTACGCCCCCATCCCCCCGGTGTTTTCTCCGGTGTCGCCGTCCAGGGCACGCTTGTGGTCCTGGGCGGCGGCGAGAGTCACGATGCGCTCTCCGTCGGTGATCGCGTAGTAGGACGCTTCTTCACCAACCAAACGCTCTTCGACAACGACCCGCGCGCCCGCATTGCCAAAGCGGCGATCTCCCATCATCTCGCGCAGCGCCACCCGGGCTTCATCGGGACCGTCACAGACCACGACACCCTTGCCGGCCGCGAGGCCGTCGGCCTTCACGACGCACGGGCCGCCCTGTTTCCCGACAAAGTCCTCTGCCTCGTTCAAGGAGGTAAACGAGCGATAGGTCGCGGTGGGAATCGCGTGCCGTTCCATGAATTCCTTGGCAAAGGTCTTGCTGGCCTCGAGTTGCGCCGCGGCTGCAGACGGGCCAAAGACAGCCACCTCCGCGGCACGCAACCGATCGGCCAACCCCGCGGCCAACGGATCCTCGGGACCCACGACGACGAGATCCACCGCCTCCGCCTTCGCCAGCGCTTCGAGGCCATCGAGATCGGAGGCCTTCACACTGGGGATGCAGCGGGCAACCCCCTCCATGCCGTCGCTCCCCGGAGCCGCCAGCACCTCTTCCACCCGTGGACTTTGAGCGATCTTCCAGGCCAGGGCATGTTCCCGGCCGCCTGACCCAACCACGAGGACTTTCAACGAAACCTCCCTGTGCGCACTCGGGGCTACGCGTTGCACTCCTAGTGGCGGAAGTGACGCACTCCCGTAAAGACCATCGCGATCCCCAGCCGGTCGGCCGCTTCGATCACCTCTTCGTCGCGGTTGGACCCTCCCGGCTGAACCACCGCGCGCGCGCCCGCTTCGACCGCGGTTTCGAGGCCATCGGGGAAGGGAAAGAACGCGTCGCTGGCCAGCACCGAACCCGCGAGGGCAATCCCTACCCGCGCCGCCTTCGCCGCGGCGTTGTGGACCGCGTCGACGCGAGAGGTCGCCCCCCCACCGATCGCCAGGGTCCGGTTGGCTCCCGCAAAAACCACGGCATTGCTCTTCACGTGCTTCACGGCCCGCCAACCAAAGTGCAACGCCTGCATTTCTTCGTCCGTGGGTTTTCGCTGGGTGACCACCTTGGCGCTGGCGAACTCGTCGGACGCCGCATCGGGCTCCTGTAGGAGCAAGCCCCCATAGACGCGGCGCCACTCCATTTCCATCCGATCGAGACTCGCGCTGTCGAAGGCCAGGAGTCGGCGGTTCTTTTTCTTGCGCAGGAGTTCGAGCGCCTCGTCGCTGAAACTCGGTGCGACCAGCACCTCGGTAAAGATCTTATCCACCTCCTCCGCGAGGGCGAGGTCGAAGGGGCGGTTGCACGCGATGATCCCGCCAAAGGGCGACTCGGGGTCGGTTTCGAAGGCACGCTGGTACGCGGCCCGCGGCGAATCCGCCGAGCCCACACCGCAAGGCGTGTTGTGCTTGAGAATTCCCACGACGGCCGAATCGGCCGGGTCGAATTCAAGCGTGAGCGCGAGCGCCGCCTGGACGTCCACGATGTTGTTGTAGGAAAGCGCCTTGCCGTGGAGAGGCTCGACCGCCTTCAGAAACCCCCCGTAAAGAGCCGCCCGTTGGTGAGGGTTCTCGCCGTAACGGAGTTCGTCCTCCAGCGGAAGCGAAACGCTCAGGCTTTCCGGAAAACGATCTTCCCCCACCTGCGAACCCAGCCATTCCTGGATGGCCGCGTCGTAGGCGGCCGTGCGACGGAACGCTTTCAGCGCCAGGCCGCGACGCGTGGCCTCGCTCAAACCGCCCGCGCTGCGCAACTCTTCGAGCACGCGGTCGTAATCGGACGGATCGGCGAGCACCCCGACGTAGGCGTGGTTCTTCGCCGCAGACCGGATCATCGACGGACCGCCGATGTCGATCTTCTCGATCGCCTCGGCAAACGTCACCCCGGGTGCCGCAACGGTGTCTTCAAACGGATAGAGATTTACGACCACGAGATCGATGGTTCCGATCGCCTGGTCCGCGAGATCGGCCTGGTCGGCTTCGAGGTCACGCCGGGCGAGGATCCCCCCGTGGATGCGCGGGTGCAGGGTCTTCACCCGACCCCCGAGCATTTCCGGACTCTGCGTCAGGTCCGCAACGTCGAGAACATCGAGACCCGCATCGCGAAGCGCCTTCGAAGTTCCTCCCGAAGCCACCAATTCGACCCCCAGCTCCGCAAGTCCGCGGCCCAGTTCGACCAGCCCGGTCTTGTCGAAGACAGAGAGAAGCGCTCGCTCAACGCGTCGGTTCGAATCTTGGGGGGCCATCGCCTGTTCCTCTCTTTTGAACGCCCACCGAATCCCGCGTCGACACGAGGGGCTCAGCGTTCGGGATCACGGAGGCTCCCGCCGTCAACAAACGATCGAACGAGCCCGTCGGCTCCTCCGCGTCGGAATCGGGCTTTGGGGTGGAGGGGTCCTCGACTGTTTTACCGGGGGGCGGAGGTGAAGTCAATCGGTCTCGCGGCGGATTCTCTGCCCGACCCGCACGAGAATTTCGTAGGAAATCGTACCCGCACAGTCCGCCACCTCTTCGACGGCAATCACCGGCTCCCGGTTGCGCCCCTCGTCGCGCCCAAAGAGAACCGCGGTGTCTCCGATAACGACGTTCGAATCTCGAACGTCGATCGTGATGTAGTCCATCGAAACCCGGCCCACGATGGGATGGCGGACCCCGCGGATCGAGACCCACCCGCGGTTGGCCAACGAACAGGGCACCCCGTCGGCGTAGCCCAAGGGCAGGGTCGCGACGCGCGTGGCCCCCGGGGCGCGGTAGGTCGCGCCGTACCCGACGCTGTCTCCCGAAGCGATTTCGCGCAGGTTCACGACGGGGGCCCGGAGACTCATCACCGGCGAGAGTTCAGCATCGAAATGCCCCGAGGGCTGCGCCCCGTAGAGCATGAGGCCCGGCCGAACCGCGGTCGCTTCCGGGAGTTCCTCGCGAAGCGCGACCGGATCGAGAAGCGCGGCCGAATTTTCGAAATGGATCTGCGGCGGCGTCAGTCCCCGGTCGGCGGCCCGGGCCAGTACCTCCCGAAACTGCGCGAGCTGCGCCCTGGAAAAGGCGGGATCGGGATCGTCCGCGCAGGCCAGGTGCGTGTAGAGCCCCTCGAGTTCGACCTCCGACGCGCCAGAAAGCTCAGCCAGGAGGTCGTCGACCGCCGCGGGATCCACCCCCATTCGGCGCATTCCCGTATCGACCTTCAACTGGACGCGCCACGGGAGGTCTCGCGTCCGGGCGATCTCGCGAATCCGGCCCAGCCCGTCCACGTGGTGCAGGGTCGGCGTTAGATCGCGTTCGGAGGCCAGCTGGGCCTCCGGCATCGAGTGAAACCCGCCTAAAAGAAGAATGGGGTGATCGATCCCGGCGTCCCGGAGTTCCACACCTTCGGCGACGGTGACGACCGCCAGCTGCTCAACGCCGTTTTCGACGAGCGCCCGGGCAATGGGGATGGCGCCGTGACCGTAGGCATCGGCCTTCACCACCGCGATACACGAGAGACCAGGAGCCGCCCGCCGAACGACGGCGACGTTCTCTCTCAAGGACTGGAGATCGATATATGCGGTGCCGCGCGCTCCGAGCATTGGCCGCTCCCCCACCCGTTCCGGGTCCCGAGCGCCCGGGAAACCCGTCAATACGCTCGCCCCGGGAGAATCGCAGATTGACAGCCCGCTCGCGCCTTTTGTAGCCTCGGCCTGCCCTGGATTGCCGCTCGCGAGATCTCCCGGTGAAGCCTTCTCTCTCCAACTCCGATTCTCCAGTCGAAATCACCGTCAACGGGGAGCCCCGCGCCATCCCGGCGGAGTGCACCGTGCAGAATCTCCTGGATCTCCTCGGAATGGAAGGACGTCGCGTGGCCGTGGCGCGCAACCGCGACATCGTGCCCCGGTCGGAGTACGCTGCCGAAGAGATCCGCGGCGGAGACCACGTCGAAATTCTCGAAGCCGTAGGAGGAGGTTGAGCATGAGCCCGCACGATTCAAAGGAGAATCCGGCCGAGACCTTTTCGCTAGGCTCTTTCGAGTTTCGCTCGAGGCTGATCGTCGGATCGGGAAAATACGAGTCCTTCGAGCAGAACCTGGCCTGCATCGAGGCCGCCGGCGCGGAAATGGTCACCGTGGCGTTACGCCGCGTGGACTTCGACGCGCCCAAGGGCCAGGGACTTCTCGATGTCATCTCTCCCGAACGCTTCCAGATCCTGCCCAATACGGCTGGCTGCTACACCGCCAGCGAAGCAATCACCACGGCGAAACTCGGGCGAGAACTGCTCGGCACGGACCTCGTCAAGCTCGAAGTCATCGGAGACGAGCGCACCCTCTTTCCCGACGTGGCCGCCACGCTGGAAGCGGCCAAAGTGCTTCTCGACGACGGTTTTACGGTCCTTCCCTATATCACCGACGACCCGGTGGCCTGCCAGCGCCTCGCCGCCATGGGCTGCGCCGCGGTCATGCCCCTCGCGGCACCGATCGGCTCGGGCATGGGAATCCGCAATCCGGCCAACCTGCGCATCATTCTCGAAACGGTCGAGGTGCCCGTGATCGTGGACGCGGGCGTGGGAACGGCCAGCGATGCGGCCGTCGCCATGGAACTCGGTGCCACGGCACTGCTGATGAACACGGCTCTCGCCCACGCCAAGAATCCCGTGGCCATGGCGCGCGCCATGCGCCTGGCCGTCGAAGCCGGCCGCACCGCCTACCTGGCGGGACGAATGCCCCGCCGGCTCTACGCCCAGGCCTCGAGCCCCACCGACGGCCTCGCCAACCTCTGAGATCCGCGGAACTCCCCCCGTGTCCCAACTCCGCCTCGGCGCCTGGACCCAGCCTATCCTTGCCCTCGTCGTGGGTATTCAATCCGCCAGCGGCGCTCTGGAAGACGCGGTCGCGGCCGCGTTCCGCAACGGTGCCGACTGGCTGCAATTGCGCGATCGCCGGCTGGAAACTCGCGCTTTCCTCGACTGGGCCCTCCCCCTGGCCCACGCGGCCCGGCAGGCCGCGGGTCCGCGCCCAATCGCCATCCTTGTCAACCGCCGCGGCGATGTCGCCCGCGCCATCGCGGCCGACGGCGTACACCTGGGCTTCGACGCCCTGTCCTCGGAAGAGGCTCGCACCCTCCTGGGCGACGACGCGCTCGTCGGTGTGTCCACGCACTACAAGGACGAGATCGACCCCGCGCTCCTCCCCGGTGCCGACTACGTTCACTTCGCGCCGGTATTCGACCCCCTCTCGAAACCCGCGGAACGCGAGCCGGCGGGCCTCGAAGGACTGTCCGCCGCCTGCTCCCGTGGGCTCCCGGTCCTGGCCCAGGGTGGAATCACGGCGACGAACGCCACCTCCGCCGTCGGCTGCGGGGCACGCGGCGTCGCCGTCACCGGGGCTATCACCGAAGCGACGAACCCCGGCGCCGCCACCGCCGAACTTCGCGCCGCCCTCGACGCCGCCTGAAAATCAACACCCGCCGAGTCAGGCGATAAGATCGAAGGCTTGTGCCCCCTGGGACGGTTTCACGCAGATCGGTGCAGGATCGTGTCCAAAGCGATCTCGAAACTGGCGAGTCAACTCGGCGGACACGGTTTCGGTTGCTTCGGGCTCGACCAGGTGAATCGTGCACCCCCCGAACCCCGCTCCGGTCAGGCGCGATCCATAGACACCCGGGAGCGTATCCGCGATCGCACAGAGGGCGTCCAGTTCGGGGGTCGAAACGGCAAAATCGTCCCGAAGACTCCGATGGCCCTCGCGCAGACACGCGCCGACGGCCGCGTAGTCGCCCGCTTTGAGTGCCGCGCAAACCAAATCTACTCTTTCGTTCTCGGAAACCACGTGTCGCACCCGCGCCAGCAGGGCCGGCTCGAGCACCGACTCCAGGCGCGCCAGGTCGGCACGACCGAAATCGCGGAGAGACGTCGCCTGCGGTGCCAACTGGCCAGAGTCCGTGGCGATTTCAAATGCCCGTCGGCACTCGTCGACACGGTCGCGGTAATCGCCCCGGGCCAGCGCTCGCGTAATGCCGCTATGCGCCACCAACACCACCGCTCGCTTGGCATCCAGGGGGATCGGCTCGACCGCCTGGCTGCGGCAATCGATCCGCAAGGCGAAATCCGACCGAGCAAGCGCGCTCGCAAAAGGATCGAGGATGCCGCAGCCCACGCCCACGAAATGATTTTCCGCCCGGTGCGCGATTCGAGCGCGCTCGAGCGCGTCGAGCCCCCAGCCCCGCAAACGGTCCAGGGCCGTCACAAGGGCCACCCCCAGAGCAGCGGAACTGGAGAGACCCGCCTCCCGCGGCACCTCGCTGGAAACAGCGAGATCCACCGAACCCGTCGAGAATCCGCGCTCGGCCAGGGCCGAAACCACGGCTTGGACGTAATCAAGCCAATCGCCTCGCCGCGCCGTGGCCGAATCGATGTCAAACGCCGCCTCGTCGTCGAGGTCCCGGGCCCAGGCACGCACCTGGCCCGCACCCTCCGGGCGGGGCCGGTCAGCGGCCAAAACCCAGGTCTCCCGGTCGATCGCGAAGGGTAAAACGAAACCCTCGCTATAATCCGTGTGTTCACCAATGAGATTGACTCGGCCCGGGGCAGAGCCTCCGGCCTCCGGGGAGGTCCCGAAACGCTCGAGAAACCCGTCGCGAAGCGCCGAGTGGAACGGTCGTTCGGATTTCATGGGCTACAGGGTAGTCGAGTCCAAGCGCCTGGACGCAGGCGAGGCACATGACGCAGCGAAAGAAAATCTGGAGTTTCCTGCAATTCCTGGCCACGACCGTCGTGGCCGGTGGGGCGATCACCTTCGGGCTGTTGACCGTCCCGAAGTGGACGGCCCAGGCGGAAGATCCCTTCCTCCGGCGCACGGCCACGGTACGCGCCGCCGAGCGCGTCGGCCCGGCCGTTGTCAACATCACCACCGAACGGGTCGTGCGGACCCCGAATCCGTTCGCCGCCATGTTCAACAACCCCAACTTCGAGCGCTTTTTCCGGGATTTCGGCGGCCCCCAGCAGCAGACCCAGACCGTCCAGAACCTGGGTTCGGGGGTCATCTTCGATAACCAGGGCCACGTTCTCACGAACGCACACGTCGTCATGGCGGCGAGCCGCGTGAAAGCCACGTTGGCCGATGGCCGCGAGTTCGAGGCTCGCCTCATCGGAGCCGACCCCAACAATGACCTCGCCGTGCTCCAGATCGAGACCGACGAACGCTTGCCCTGGATCGCCCCGGGAACCTCCGCCGACCTGATGGTCGGAGAGCCCGTCATCGCCATCGGAAACCCGTTTGGCCTGGAAAATACCGTGACGACCGGGGTCATCTCGGCCACCGACCGCTCGGTACGCGTAGCCGAGGGGGTCTTCTTTCACGGCTTCCTGCAGACCGACGCCGCAATCAACCCGGGCAATTCCGGAGGCCCCTTGCTCAACGCCGAAGGTGCGCCGATAGGAATCAATACCGCGGTTCACGGGGGACAGGGCATTGGTTTCGCGATCCCGATCGACACCGCGCAACGCGTGGTGGCCGAACTGCTCGAGCACGGCGAGGTCGTGCCGGTCTGGCTGGGACTCCAGTTCCAGAACCTCGACCCCTCCCTGCGCGAGGTGATGCAACTTCCGGCCGGAATGTCCGGCGCCCTGGTGAGTGGCGTCCGCGGCGACAGCCCCGCACACGAGGCGGGCATTCTGCGCGGCGACATCATTACGGCCTTCGAGAGTCGGCCCCTGAAGGAAGCCCGGCGTTTCTTCGAAATGCTCGCCACGGTGACGCCCGATCAGTCCCT
>JAZAOF010000037.1:0-14049 GCA_036228265.1 Myxococcota bacterium
TACCCGTCCAGGACGCCCCCACGCCCGACATCGTCTTCGATGATCGCTACGAGATGACCCTCGGCGGGCTCCGGATCGAGTTCATCGCGGTCCCGGGTGCCGAGACCAACGACTCGCTGATCGTCTGGCTCCCGGATCACAAGATCTGCTTCACGGGCAATCTCTTCGGTTGTCCCTTCGGACACTTTCCCAACCTGATCACGATCCGCGGCGATCGCTACCGGGACGCACTCGTCTGCGCCGAAGCCGTCGAGGCCGTGAAGGCCCTCGAACCCGAGATGATCCTCTACGGTCACCACGCTCCCGTCGTCGGGCGCGAACTCATCCAGGAAGAACTCGGCTGCTTGAAGGGGGCCATCCTCTTCGTACACGACGCGGTCGTGGAGGGCATGAACGAAGGGAAAGACGTCCACACCCTGATGCAGGAGATCGTCCTTCCGCCGGAACTCGAGGTCGGTGAAGGCTACGGAAAGGTCTCGTGGAGCATCCGAGCAATCTGGGAGAACTACGCCGGCTGGTTCCACCATGAATCGACGAGCGAACTCTACTCGGTGCCTCACTCGGCCATTCACGCCGACCTGGTCGACCTGGCAGGCGGACCGGCAGCCCTCGTGACGCGGGCCCGGGAGAAACTCGCGTCCGGTCAACTCGAACAAGCCGTCCACCTGCTCGACACGGTGCTCTCCCAGGGCGACGATGCCGACGCCATCGACGCCATGATCGAAACCCACGAGCGACTTCTCGAGGCCAGCGAGAACTTCTGGCTCTCGGCCTGGCTCGGGAACCAGATCTCTCTGCTGAAAGCGCGGCGCCCCTGAGGTCAGCTCGACGGGCGCGGATCGCGAGGAAGTCCCAGCCCGCGTTCGCCGATGATGTTGCGCTGGATATTGGAAGCGCCCCCCGCAATCGCGGGTCCCAGGCTGAAGAGATAGTTCTGCACGATGCCCGCGGCGAAATTCTCCCGCGCGTAGTTTCCGCCCAGCGCTGGCTCGACGAGCCCCTCAGCCCCCAGCAGATCGTAGGCGGCCTTCATGATCATCTGGGTGACGTCGGTGCTGTAGAGCTTCGTCATCATCATTGGGAGAATGGCCTGCATTTCCTCTCCCCGGATCGTCGCCGATAGCATCCTCAGGTTCGAAGTCTCGCAGGCTCGAACGAAGCCCTCGATCTCGGCCAGTCGACGCCGAATCCCCTCGTCCTCGATGGCCGGGCGACCATCGAGCATCGTATCCCGGGCCAACTCCAGCAGGCGATCGAACTGGTCGCCGATCATTCGTGGGTTTCCGATGAGATTTCGTTCGTGCTTCAGGGTCGCGCGAGAAACCTGCCACCCCTCTCCCCGCTGGCCCACGATGTTCTCGGCCTTCGTCCGTACGTTGTCAAAAAACACCTCGTAGAACTCGATGGCTCCAGTCATTTGCTTGAGAGGGCGTACGTCGATCCCCGCCTGTTTCATCGGCACCAGGAGATAGGAAATCCCCGCGTGTTTCGAGGCTTCGGGCTCGGTGCGAAACAGGCCAAACATGAAGTCGGCTTCCAGGGCGTTGCTGGTCCAGATCTTCTGGCCGTTGATCACCCACTCGTCGCCCTCGAGTCGCGCAGGCGCCTGGAGGGAAGCCAGGTCGCTCCCGGACCCCGGCTCGCTGTAGCCCTGGCACCACTTCATATCGCCACGAAGGGTGGGCGGGATGAAATGATTTTTCTGTTCCTCGGTGCCCATCTCGAGAAGGGTCGGAACCAGCATCCCCGGCCCCTGCATGAGCGAGTTGCCCGGAGCCCCGACGCGAGCGTATTCCTCCTGGATGATGTTCTCCCGAAGCGCGTCGTAGGCTTGACCCGAGCCACCATACTCCCTGGGAAACTGCCGGTAGACGTAGCCCGCTTCGATTCCCCTCTGGCGAAACAAGCGCTCCTGTTCTTCTTCGGGCAAATCGGCCTCGCCTCCGGTGAGCGGCCAACCCTTGAGAAATGCCCGCACCTCGGCGCGAAACTCGTCGTATTCCGGCCCGTACTGGAGATCCATGGCTACCAACCTCCCAGGGAAGCGCTGCGCGCACGGTGATGGTTCGGGGTCCCGAGAAAAGCACGGTCAAAGAGTGCGCGCTTCAGCCAGATCTGGACGTCGCATTCCCAGGTAAAGCCAAGTCCCCCGTGAAGTTCCACGGCATCGCGCGCGAGTTCCACGGCACGATCCGTGATGTGCGCCTTCGCGATAGCCGACTGGCGGGGGGCTTCGTCAACGAGGTGATCGCATGCGTAGGCGGCATACCAGTAGAGACCCCGGGTGGGTTCAATCTTGGTCGCCATGTCGGCGAGCTGGTGCTTGACCGCCTGGAATTCGGCGATCGGGCGACCAAACTGCTGCCGCGTCTTGGCGTACTCGACGGTCATGTGCGTCAGCGCCCAGGCCGCGCCAAACGCATCGGCTGCCAGGGCCGCGAGCGAGGCATCGCGAACGTAACCAAACGTCTCCGCGCCGTCGGCCAGCGGGTCGGCTGGAGTCGAAGAAAGAATGACGCGATCCGCGGGCCGGGTCCGGTCAATTCCGGCGATGGGTTCGACAACAAGGCCCGAAGCGTCCCGTTCCACGACGGCCAACCCCGCGGCCGCCGTGCCCACGACGACAAGATCCGCCGCCCGGGCAAAGGGCGCGTAGGTCTTGACTCCGGAGAGAGCCCCGTTCTCCAGGGAGGGCGACGGTGCACCCGGATCCCCATCCCAGCTGCCGTTGTCGTTTCCCAGGGCAATCGTTCCGAGCCATTCGCCGCTGGCCAACTTCGGAAGCCATCGTTCCCGTTGGCTCTCGCTTCCTCCGCGAACAATCGCCAATGCCGCCAGGCAATGGAAAAGAATCGGGCCGGGCAACGCGCCCCCTCCCACCTCTTCGCAACAGACGGCGAGGTCGAGAACTTCGAGCCCTGCGCCTCCGTAGCTTTCGGGTACGACCAAACCGCAGAGCCCCATTTCCGAAAGCCCTCCCCAGAGCGCGGGGTCGTGGGCTTCGCCGGAATCGAAGATCTCGCGGAGCCGCGACGGGGGGCACTCGGCCGCCACGAACCCGCGCAGGGTCTCCTGCAAGAGCAACTGTTCTTCAGTCAGTCCAAAGTGCATTCTGAACTCCGGATCTCAGATCGAGCGGGCCCGCATCTTCGGGCATTCCACGAAAACCCGAAAAGCGGGCATCCGGTCTCGACCCCATGTTCACGTCTTTAGATGGCGCGCTCGTGACCTTCCCAGTAGGGGTCGCGGAGCTTGCGCTTGTAGAGCTTGCCATTCGGGTCGCGCGGCATCTCGTGGGTGTAGTCGATGCTCCGGGGCTGCTTGAAGCGAGCCAACCTTTCCTGGCAGAAGGCCATGATGTCCTGGGTGAGATCGTCCCCCGCTTCGACGCCAGGCGCCGGCTCGATGACGGCCTTGATTTCCTCGCCCCAGTCCTCGTTCGGAATCCCGAAAACCGCCACGTCACCCACCTTCGGATGGTTGAGAAGTTCATTCTCGATCTCGGCCGGGTAGATGTTCGCGCCGCCGGAGATGATCATGTCGATCTTGCGGTCGCAGAGAAAAAGATACCCGTCGGGATCGAGATAGCCGACATCGCCGGCGGTAAAGAAAACCAGCCCGTCGTCGGCCACGATCCGGTTCTTCCGGGTCTTCTCGGCGTCGTCTTTGTACTCGAATTTCGCCTGGTCCATCATCAGGATGTAGACGGTCCCGATTTCTCCCTGGGGAAGCGCCTTGCCGTCGTCATCGAAGATTCGAATTTCGGCATTGGGCCAGGCCTTGCCCACGGTCCCGGGGTGTTCGAGCCAGTCGGCGGCCGCCACCATCGTGCCCCCGCCTTCGGTCGCCGCATAGTATTCCCAAATGCTCTCGCCCCACCATTCGATCATGCGACGCTTGATCTCGGGCGGGCACGGCGCCGCGGCGTGCAACATGTGGCGCGTCGAGGAAACGTCGTATTTCGACCGTCGCTCTTCGGGGAGAAGAAGCAGCCGATGAAATTGCGTCGGCACCATGTGGCTCGTCGTGCAGCGGTACTTTTCGATCAGCCGCAGCATCTCTTCCGGTTCCCACTTGTCCATCAGCACCACGGGGTGACCCCAGTGAAGCGCGGCCGCGGACTGCAAGAGCACCGCGGTGTGGTAGAGGGGGGACCCGCAGATATAGACGCCGTCGCCGCCCGCCTCCACGCCGAACATCCCGAGAAAACCGCCGAAGAGCCCCATGATGAGATCGGGTTCGAGTTCTGCAGGAGCAAGATCGCGCTTGACGCCCTTCGGGCGACCGGTCGTGCCCGACGTGTAGTTCATCACCGCACCGGCACTGCGATCCTCCGGCGCATCCGGAGAGTGCCCGGACATGGCTTCCTCGAGCGATCGGAAACCAGCAATTTCGCCGATGGCCAGGCGGGCTTCGGAGGGAAAGTCGATCTCGTCGGCCGCCTTTACGCACACCTCGGCCAGGCGTTCGTGCCCGATGAAGGCCTTGGCCTCGGAATCCTGGACGATGTAAGCCACTTCCGGCGGGGCCAGGTGCCAATTGATGGGGACGAGGTAGTAACCGGCCTGCGTGCAGGCGAGATAAACCGCAAAGAACTCGGCGCAGTTCGGCGAATCGAGAGCGACGGCATCACCCCGTTGGAGACCGATTTCGCGCAGCGCACCCACGATGCGATTGCACGCCGCGTGCAACTCACCTCGGGTCCAACTTCGTTCCTCGGGATCGACGAGAGCGAGGGCTTCTGCATCGCGATTCGCGTAGCTCCAGAAACCGTGATCGGCCATGTGGGGGTCCTCCAACGGGCGGGGTGCACGGGCGGACAGAAGTCTAACGCGTGCCGGCGTCGGTATCGATCCAAATCCGCGCCGCTGGTGCCGCCTCTTTCGACCTCGCGACCGGCCCGGGCTAGTCTGCGAGATCCGCTACGACGTATCGGGCTTGCGACCTACGGACGATAGAACCTCGACCCAGGAGAACCGATTGCCCGGACTTCCGACAATCGATACCGAGCGCCTGCGGATGAGACCGTGGCGAGACGAAGACCGACCCGCTTTTGCCGAACTCAACGCCGACCCCCGGGTGATGGAGCACCTGCACGCCTTGCTTTCTCGGTCGGAGAGCGATGAACTGCTGGATCGAATCGAGGAACACTTCGAACGGCACGGCTTCGGGTTCTGGGCCGTGGAGCCCCGGGAAGCGCCGCGCTTGTCCGGGTTCGTCGGCCTGTCGATTCCCCGCTTCGATCTTCACTTCACCCCGTGCGTCGAAGTGGGTTGGCGTCTCGCCCACCGGGACTGGGGAAAGGGGTTCGCGACCGAAGCGGCGCGGGCGGCCCTTTCCTTCGGTTTCGAAGAACTCGACCTGGACGAGATCGTGTCATTCACGATCCCGGCCAACCAGCGCTCACGCCGAGTGATGGAGCGCATCGGGATGACGCACGATCCCAGCGACGACTTCGATCATCCGATGTTCGAGCCGTCTCACCGCTTGAGCCGCCACGTGCTGTACCGCACGCGACGTCCCTGAAACGCAACCCGGCCTTACTTAGGCGACCCGGCGCTGGGAATCCGTTTCAGCGCCCTCTTTTGCGACACGCTGCGGAAGCTGGCGTGAAAACTCGAGCTCTGGATCGCGGATCCGCGCGTGGCGAATGGTGAGGCTATCCAGGATGTAGTTCTGGTAGAGCCTCCAGGGCGCCTTCTTCCCCTGCGTCGGAAACTTGTGGGCGGAGCGCTGGACGTAACCCGAACCCAGGTCCAGCATCTTCTCGGTCTCCACCGAACCGGGGACACACCTCGGCACGCAGCGACGGTACCCGTTCTCGTCCATGTAGTTGAGCAGGCGCGCGACGTACTCGCAGGTGAGGTCGCACTTGAGCGTCCACGAAGCGTTCGTGTAGCCAAATGAAGACGCGAGATTCGGCATGTCGCTGAACATCATGCTCTTGTAGGCCATCGACTGGCTCGGGTCTCGGCGTTCTCCATCGACAGTAAATTCGAGATCGCTGAGAAATTTCAGGTCGAGCCCCGTCGCCGTCACGATGAGGTCCGCGGGAAGTTCCTGGCCCGACTTCAGTCGAATGCCCTTCTCCGTGATGCGATCAATTTCGTCCGTCACCACCGAGGAGGTCCCGGCCTTGATCGATTGAAAGAAGTCGGCATCGGGCACCAGGCACAGGCGCTGGTCCCAGGGGTTGTACCGCGGGTTGAAGTGCTTCTCGACGTCGTAATCGGCCCCGAGCTGCTTCTCCACTCCGCCGATGAGAAGTTTCCGAGCCCTCTCGGGCCAACGTCGACAGAACTTGAAGAAAGCCAGGCCGAAGAGAATGTTTCTCCATCGAACGATCGAGTAGACCGTCTTGGGCGAAACCTTCGTTCGCAGCCAACGGGCCATGCGGTCGATAGCCGGGGCCGACACCATGTACGTGGGCGAGCGCTGGAGCATCGTCACGTGGTCTGCCTGCTTCGCGAGCTCGGGCACGAGGGTCACTGCCGTCGCTCCACTGCCGATCACGACCACGCGCTTTCCGGCGTAGTCGACGTCCTCGGTCCATTTCTGGGGATGAACGACCTTCCCCCCGAAGTCTTCGATTCCGTCGAACTCCGGCGTATAACCGGAGTCGTAATTGAAATAGCCGGTGCACATGAAAAGGAAGTTGCAGTGAAACTGGCAGACCTCGCCGGTTTCCTCGCGTTCGGCCTCGACTGTCCAATGCGAATGTTCCGAGGACCACGAGGCCCGCTTCACCTGGAGGCCGTAGCGAATCTTCTTGTCGATTCCGTATTCCGACGCGGTCGCGCGCACGTAGTCGAGGATGGCGGGGCCATCGGCGATCGCCTTGGGATCGGTCCACGGGCGGAACGAGTATCCCAGGGTGTACATGTCCGAGTCGGAGCGGATGCCGGGATAGCGGAAGAGGTCCCAGGTGCCGCCGATCTGGGGGCGACGCTCGAGGATCGCGTAGGTGCGGTTGGGGCACTCGCTTTGCAGATGGTATCCGGCCCCGATTCCCGAGATCCCGGCTCCGACGATCAGCACGTCGACATGCTCTGTCATGGTGTGGACAGCCTCCTGGGCGCGCACAGTGGTCTCGGACCATGTATAGCGAAAATGGCTGAATATTGAACCAATTTTCAGTATTTCCGTGGAGGCCGAGCCCTGGACCGCTCGAGAACCTTCGGGGCGCGAAATGGCCGGGTTTCGCACTAGAATTCGGCCCCTCCCGAGCGCTCGCTCCCGCGAAAAGGACTGACACGCCATGCCCCGATTGACCCAACTCAGCCGATCCATCGAGGGAAAGACCGCCCTCATCACCGGAGCCGCTTCGGGAATGGGCCGAGCCACCGCCCACCTCTTCGCCGACGAAGGGGCCACCGTGGCGGTCACCGATGTCCACTCGGACGGGGCCGAGGGCGTGGCCGCGGAGAGCGACGCGGCCGGGGGGCGGGCGAAAGCCTGGGCGCTCGATGTCTCGGATGCGGACCGTTGCCGCGCGGTCGTCGATGAGGTGGCCGGTGAATTTGGCGGCCTCGACATCCTCATCAACAACGCGGGGATCAGTCTCGGTGCTCCCACCGAGAGCGAAGACAGCGTCTGGGAACCCGTTTGGGAGAAGTCCATCGCCGTGATGTTGACGGCCCAGGCACGGCTCATCCGCCTGGCGCTTCCCCACCTGCTCGAGAGCGAAGGCGGCCGGGTCGTGAACATTGCCTCCACCGAGGGGCTGGGGGCCAGCGCCGGCGCCCACCCGTATACCGCCGCCAAGCACGGGGTCGTTGGACTCACCCGGAGTTTCGCCGTCGAACTCGGACGCCGCGGTCTGACGTTCAACTGCATCTGCCCGGGACCGATCTTGACGGGAATGACCCAGGCCATCCCCGACGACATGAAGGCGAAGTTCGCGCGTCGCCGCGTTCCGCTCCGGCGCTACGGAGACCCGGAAGAGGTCGCCCACGCAACACTGTCGCTGGTGCTGCCCGCGGCCTCCTATATCAACGGCGTAACGCTTCCCGTCGACGGCGGGCTCACGATCCAGAATACCTAGAGAGCCGACACCCAAACTCCCTGTCCGCGTCCGCTCTCCGAGCGAGCGGACGAGAGCCTCAGTCGTGGTCGTGGCGATGGTGGAGGTCGGGTTGGTGCGGGTGACTGTGTTCCATTTCCGCGTGCTCGTGCTCGTGGGTGTGCCAGGCCTCCGCGGGGCGACCTTCGTGGGAGTGATGGTGATGCCCATCGTCGTGCCGATGGGGATGGGTATGCCGTAGGGGCGGATGAAGATGCCGATGACCGTGCTTCCCGGTGAACAGGATTCCCAGGGCCAGGGCGATCCCGCATCCCGCGGCAACCTGCACGGGGAGAACCGGCTCGGACAGCACCGCCCACGCGATCGTCGTTCCGACGAATGGGGCGGTGGCAAAAAGCATCTGCGAGCGCGATGCACCCAGTTGTTGCGCTCCCGCGATGTAGAGCACGATGGAAAAACCATAGGCGGCCGCGCCAATGACCAGGGCCAACGCCAACACCCCGACCCCGACGCCGGAGCCCTCGAAGAAAAGGCCCAAGGCGAGATTGAACGCCCCAGCCACCGCCCCCTTGGCCAGCGTCGTCTGCGCGGGCGTGTAGCCGTCGATCAGTGCCGTGAAATTGTTGTCGAGCCCCCAGCACGTACACGCGACCACGACGAGCAGCGCCGCTGGAGCAAAAGAAAAACCGTCCGGGGCCGCCAGGAGGACCCCGGCCAGCACCACGAGAAGGTTCGCGCCCCAGTCACGAGCGCGCATGTGTTCGCGGAAAAATGCCCACGCCAGGAGCGCGGTTGCCGTCGTCTCGAGGTTGAGCCAGAGAGCAACCGTTGCCGCCGGGGCCTGGCCCAGGCCCAAGAGGAGCGCCACGGGGCCGAGAATTCCGCCGAAAAGAATCGCTCCTCCGAGGCGTCGAAGATTTTCGGGCTCGCGGCGCCGCCCGGGCGAACCGCCCCGCAAGGCAAAGGGCGCGGTGGCCAGCGCCGCACCGAGGTAGAGAAGGCCAGCCAGGGTGAGTGGGCCCACCTGGGCGTCGAGGAGCCACTTCGAAGCCGGGGTCGAGGCGCCAAAGAGCGCGGCGGCGGCCAGGCACCACAGCACGGGAGTCCCGGTCCTGTTCCTGGCCATCTCCATCGCGCCTTCTACCTCTACTGGAAAACCTGGGCGACTACGATCCCGGTGCCCCCGGTTCTTGTCCCTCCCCGCCCTGTTCTGAAACCGCCTGCGCAGGAGTGCCGCGGGACCCGAGAGACTGCTGGGTGTCGGAATAGCGAAGAGCCACGAATCGCCCCTCCGCGTGCTCATTCTCCTTGGCGAGGAATTCGGCGTTCGGGTTGACCATGAAGACGGGACCCGCCACGTCGGCCATGAACTCGAAATCGCTGGCGGCGCTGTCTCCAAAACCCAGGAGGGCGGGTCCGCCCAGCAACCCGCGCACGACCGATTGCTTCGAAGAATAGAGGCTCTCCACCTCGCCCGTGTAAACCCCCTCCGAAACCTCCAGGGGACTGCCCCGGCGGTGCGACGCCGGAACCCCGAGAAATTCGCCGGCGGCCTCGACGATGGGGGCCAGCCCAGCCGACACGAGGTAGATGTCCACGCCCTGCTCGCGGAGCGCCGCCATGATCTCCATCATTCCGCATCCGTCCTCGGACGCGAAAAACTGCCCCGTCCAGGGAGGGTAAAAAGACGTTCCCTCAAGGAGAAAGTGGCGCGCTGCTCGACTCGCCTGCTCCGGCCGCAACCCGGCCATCATCGCGGCCACCGCGTAGAATTGGTTTTTTCGGTCGATCCGCGCCGCTTCCGGAAGATCGCTATCCCGGGAGTGTTCGAGAAGCAGGTGCGCGTTCTCGGAGGCCGAGTTGGATTCCAGGGCCTCGGCATCCACTCCTTCAACGCCGCGGAGGACCCCCCTCAACACGTGGTTCGACCGGGGCGGCACCAGGTCGAGTTCGATCAGCGCCGCGAGAAAGGGGTCGATCGCCTGGCCGGACCAGACCGTGTTGTCCAGGTCGAAAATGGCTGCGGGCCGGAGACCGCGGGTGGCGAGCACCTCGGTGTCCATCGCCTCGAAGCTCTGGCAAACCCGAGCGGGATGCATGTCGTCACTGTCGTAGTGAAGAAATCTCTCCACCAGCGTGCCCCCTTCACCCCATTGGTACTCTGCGGGTTCGCTTCCGCACGCCACGCCCAAGCCCAGTAGAACGAGCAGCGCGCACCCCGCGACCGTCCTGGCCCTGGCTCCGGTTCCGGATATCCGCCTCATCGCCCGCCTGGTCCCCCACGCGCCATCCACGGTTTTTCCATCGCACCCGATTCCCGTGCCCCCTGGCCACGGATGCCCCTGGTATTTACCATAACGCGCGTCAAGCGGACCCCGTTAGCAGCGTTCCAGTTCCGCGTGGAGGCCCCCCCGAATGAGCAGTCCCGCCGACGACTCCCGGCATCCCCTGGACCCGTATTCCCCGCAAGAGCTGGATTCGGCCGTGAAAATCCTCCGGGACAGCGACCGCATCGGGACGTCGGCCCGCTACTCCTGCGCGCTTCCCGTCGAGCCTTCCAAGGAGGCGGTTCGCAACTTCGAGGCGGGCCAGTCCATCGAACGCGAAATCCGGCTGCTGGGCTACGACCCCGAGCGGGGGGGCAGCTTCGATGCCCGGCTTTCCCTGTCGAGAGAAGAGGTCCTCGATTTTTCCGCGGTCGAAAATGGACAGGTGCCTCTCTCGTTCATGGATTTCCTGACGGTCATCGGCACCGTCAAGGCCGACCCCGGCTGGCAGGACGCCGTGCGCCAGCGGGGAATCGACGACTTCGACACCATCCAGATCGATCCCTGGCCCGCCGGTGGATTCCTGCCCCCCGAGGCCGCCGCCGGCAGCCGCGTCATGCGCGCGATCAGTTTCTACCGGGAAAAGCCCACGGACAACGGGTACGCCCACCCGCTGGAAGGGCTGATCGCCTTCGTCGACATCGACGCCCAGCGCGTGATCCGGCTCGACGACTACGGGGTGGTTCCCGTCCCCACCGAAAAGGCGAACTACGACGCCGAAAGTGCGGGCCCCGTGCGCTCGGACCTGCGCCCCATCTCCATCACGCAGCCCGAGGGCACCAGCTTCGAAGTAAACGGCTCGGCCGTGCGCTGGCAGAAGTGGAATTTCCGGGTCTCGCTCCACCCGATCCAGGGCCCCGTTCTCCACCGGGTTGAATACGAAGACAACGGACGCGTCCGCCCGATCCTCCACCGGGCCTCGTTGTCGGACATGGTCGTTCCCTACGGCGACACCTCCCCGATGCACTCCTGGAAGCATGTCTTCGACGCCAGCGAGATCGGCATGGGACAATTCACGAATTCTCTGAAACTGGGCTGCGACTGCCTGGGGGAGATCCACTACCTCGATGCCACGATGCTGGGCTTCAACGGCGAACCTCATACCGTGGAAAATGCCATCTGCATGCACGAAGAAGACTACGGCATCCTGTGGAAGCATTTCGACCTGCCCACGGGAAGGTCCGAGGTCCGCCGCTCGCGACGGCTTGTAGTGAGCAGCATCCACACCGTCGGAAACTACGAGTACGGTTTTTTCTGGTACCTCTACCTCGACGGAACGATCCAGTTCGAAGTCAAGCTGACGGGCATCGTTGGGATTTCGGCGATCCCGCCGGGCGGCGGCAGCGATACGGCTCCCGCAATCACGCCGGAACTGGCTTCTCCGAACCACCAACACCTCTTCTGCGTGCGACTCGATTTCGAAGTCGACGGCGAAGCCAATTGCGTCCAGGAGGTCGACGCCCTCCCCGCCCCCCTCGGCCCGGAGAATCGCCAGGGCACCGTCTTCCGATCCGTGGCCTCAACGCTGCGAAGCGAAGACGAAGCGCGGCGCTCCATCGACCCCGCGCGAAGCCGGCACTGGCGGGTCTCCAACCCCGGCTCCCTGAACCGCCTGGGGCTCCCCGTCGCCTACAAGCTGTTGCCCCAGGGCACTCCCGCGCTCCTCGCCCACGACGATTCCGTCCACGCCCAGCGCGCCCGCTTTGCCCAGCACAACCTGTGGGTGACCGCCTACCACCCCGACGAGATCGCCGCGGCGGGATTTTTTACCAACCTTCATCCCGGCGGCGATGGCCTCCCGGCCTACAGCGCGAAAAACCGATCGATCGAAAACACCGACGTGGTGCTCTGGCACACCTTTGGGCTGACCCACGTACCGCGCCCCGAGGACTGGCCCGTGATGCCTGTCGAATACTGCGGATTTTCTCTCGTCCCCTCCGGATTCTTCGACCGAAACCCCGCACTCGACGTCCCACCCACGGACCACTGCGCGGGCTGAGCGCTCCCCGGTGACAGCACTCTTTCGCGGCGGCATCCTACCCAAGTGAAAACCCGACCCCCGCTTTCGGTGCCCCTGGCGCTGGCCATCGCGATCGCCCTCCTGGGAGCCTGCGACTCTTCTCCTGCCGCCAATCGGCCCGGCGCGGCTGATGAAAACACCGCCCCCCCGGCCCGCCTCTCCGCGCTCTCGACGGCGGCGCTCGATGCGTTTCTCGATTGGAACTCGTGGATGGAAACCCACTCGGGATACGTGGTGCTCTTTGCACGCGACGGCGAGGTCGTTCACACCAAGGCGTCGGGGTACGCCGACATCGAAACCCGAAAGCCCATGCAACTGGAGACCCGTTTCCGGATCGCGTCGATGACGAAACCCGTCACGGCGACCGCCGCTCTCTTGCTGATTGAAGAGGGGCGCCTGGGGCTCGACGATCCGGTGGCGCGCTACATCCCTGCCGCCGCGAACCTGCGAGTGGCTTCGAGCCGCGAGTTCGACGCGAGCGGTCGCATCCCCACCGAGCCCCTCGCACGCCCACTCACCGTGCGCGATCTCCTCACGTTCCGGGCGGGGATCGGAAGCCAGGACGATTCGTCGGATCTCGGCACGCTGTGGTCGGAGCGGTACATCTACGAGGGCTCGGGAACACTCGGAGACCGCATCGACCGGATCTTCACCGCACCTCTCTACGAACATCCCGGGGAGCGCTGGCGTTACGGCTGGACGGCCGACGTCCTGGCCCGGGTTGTCGAAGTCGCCGCCGGCGAACCCTTCGACGATTTCCTGGAGCGCCGCATCTTTACGCCGCTTGGAATGACCTCGACCGGCTTCCTCCCCCCCGAGACCGAGCGATCCGATATTGCGACCATGTACACCCAGGACGAAAACCAGGACCTGGTCCGAATCGAAACGCCGGCCAGCGACTCGGTCGAATGGACGCCGGGCGGGAGCGGGCTCGTCTCCACGGCCAGCGACTTCATGCGATTCGCGCTCATGCTCTGGAACCGTGGGCAATACGACGGCGTCCGGGTGCTCTCCAGCGAAACCGTTGACGCCATGACGCATCCCCACGTGGAGTCCGGCGTCCTCGAGGAAGAGGGCATCGATGGCCTGGGTTGGGGCCTCGGTCTCGCGGTGGTCGTCGATTCGGAAGCCACGCCCATGATCGACGAGACCGGCGACTTCTGGTGGTCGGGCTATTACGGAACGACCTTTTTCGTGAGCCCCGAGACCGGCCTGGCTGGAGTCGTGCTCAGCCAGAACCAACCCGGTCCGTACAGCGACACGCCCTACCCCGTCTATCTCGCCCAGGCCTTCGCGTTCTTCGGTCTCTGATCACAGCGCTTCGCAAAGCCCGGCGCACCCTATTCGCCGGTGAAGACGGGCCGACGCTTTTGCATGAAGGCCATCATGCCTTCGACCTGGTCTTTCGTCCGACCGCAACGCCTCACGGCGGCGCGTTCTTCGGCCAGGGCCTCCTCGAGAGAAGCCGCACCTGCGCCCACAACGCAGCGCAAGACACCCGCAACCGCGATCGGCGGCATCGCCGCCAGTTCCCGCGCCAGGGCCTGGGCCGCGCCCTTCAACTCGGCGAGGGGATGCACCTCCTGGACGAGTCCAATGCGCAAGGCTTCGGGCCCGGAAATCTTCTTGGCCCGCAAGATCATGTCGAGAGCCGCGTCGCGTCCGACGCAACGCGTAAG
>JAZAOF010000038.1:0-14490 GCA_036228265.1 Myxococcota bacterium
TTCGTTTCCACCGGCGGCGTGCTCGGTCTCAACCGAAGATCCGTCGTAGACAAGTTCGACCACCGCGAATGCTTCGGCATCGGACGCCTCTGCGCGGACCTCTCCCTGGAGCCGGTAGGGTTGTTCTTCTTCGACCTCGAAGATGATCTCGAAAAACGAGTCGGCGGGCGTTTCGGCCCGGCGATCGGACTCCGGGGCTGCGAGCGTCGAGGTGGCCGCCCCCAGTGCCCGGAAGGTGTGGGAGTCGAGGCTCGATTCGAGGGACGCAGAGCTCGACGCCGTCAACGGTTCCAGTTCGGCGCTGCTCGTGTCGACCGCGCTGAAATCCTCGAAGTCTCGCGTTTCGCTCGCCTGGATGTCTTCGTCGAACAACGGGGACTGGATCACGTGGGAATGGGCGAAGGTTCCGCGATCCTGGGAGACGAGGGTCACCGAAGAAGCTGGCTGCGAGACCATCCAGCCGCAGATCCAGAGCGACACAAGATAGGAACGACGCACCCCTGTATCCTATCACGCGCCCTGTCCGGTTCTGGGGGCTGGACGCTTACCGCGGGTTGAATGCGGGTCGGTTCGGAAGACCAATGGCCCGTTCGCCACCGTATCGATTTCACTTAAGTCATTGTTAAAATTGACGAAACGACGATCGAGTTGGATGGTTTTTTCCGCTCCGGGCACGGTTCCGATGGGGGAGTTCCCTTATTCGGGGTTGACGAGGCTCCGCTCCTCATGTTGAACTGGGGTGCGTTGTTTCAATCTACGAAGCCGCTCCCGCGCATCGCGGACCCTTGCCGTTGCCATTGAAGAAGGACCCTCCCCATGACTGTCTCTCAAACGCTGTCGACCGTTCGAAAACACGCCCTTGGCGTGGCCCTCTTGTCACTGGGGCTGGCGTGGACCTCGCCCGCGTTGGCAATGAGTGAAGCGGAACGCTGCGCCTGGAAGGCCGACAAGATCGAGGCGCGTTACGCCAAGTGCCTGGCTCGATCCGCGACGCGGCTCTCCAACGTACTCGACGGCAGCACCGCGGATGAGGACGAGCACTGCGAGCGCCAATTCAAGCGGAGCATGGATGTTCTCGAGAGGCGGGCCACCTTCAAGGACGTGGGACCGGAGTGCGAGGCCCGTATTTCAGAGGCCGGCCAAAATACGGCCCAGGCGGAGGCCCTGGTGGCGGCCGGCCGCGACCTGGACGACTACCCGGATCTTAGCGTGGAGGATCTTGCAGGATCGCCCATCGGGGACTACCTCGACCAGAGCTACGACGAAGGGTTCGACGCGGGTGTGGCTTCCCTGACGCCCGAGTGTGATCTGGGCGAGGTCGACCTGCTCGACTTCGAAGCCTGGAGGAGAGAAGAGGGCTACTGGGTGGGGGAGTACAGTTTCTATGGCGCCGATGGGGACCCCAACCAGAGTGATACATGGCCCTACCGGTATGACCACTACAAGGGGTTCATCCGGATCGCCATCGACGGTCCCGATCTAGCCCAGCGAAATGTGTTCACCTATCCCCCGCAGGATTCTTCGTTGTGCACGGGCGAGGAAGGCGACGTCA
This sequence comes from Myxococcota bacterium, assembly GCA_036228265.1. GTDB lineage: Bacteria > Myxococcota_A > UBA9160 > UBA9160 > UBA4427 > CAJXIC01. The sequence goes on from JAZAOF010000038.1 coordinate 1,553, forward strand.
AGGGAGACGGGGTTTGTGGCACGAACGGAAATGAAAACATCTGGGTTGCGAACCAGACCGCCTCAAATTGCGAAGGCAGCCTCGATGGCCCCTTTGCGACGGCCTTTGGTGTTACGGACACCTACACCACGATCCTGGGCGACGACACCGTTCGCTACAAGGTGGTCTATTCCGAAGACAACCCGCCTCCCTTTGGCGCGCTCTTCGGAGGCAAGATCATGCAGAACCAGCTGACGACCCTGACCTCGGAAGGTGTTCGCGTTCGGACGGCCCAGGGCTTCAACGTGGCGACGGGGTTGCCGAGCTACGCCTCGTTCTACCGGGAAACCCGGGTGACCGAGGCCGAGTTCTGGGCGGCTCTAGACGCGGCCCGGGCCGAGTACAACATTCGCGAAGAAGACGAGTGCGCGTGGGATGGAGTCACCAAGGAGCCGAGCGGGACCGACTGCGAGACGCACTTCGCCGAATAGATTCGGGCCCGGGCGGGAGGGTCGGTCCGGAATTCAGGCCGAGGGCTTTTCGGCGATGACCAGGGTTCGGGCGAGGTCGTATTTGTCCGCGTCGCTGGTGCCAAGTTCGATTACGTCGCGATTCTCGAAATTCGCAGAGAGGAGCCTCACGTACTCTTCGAGCGAAGCGCCGAAGGGGTCGTCGGCCGTGGAGTGGTCTTCGTCGTGCCACGGCGACCACTCGAGGAAGATGAGGCCTCCCTCGCGAAGGGTCTCGGACCAGCGCTCGAGGCACATGACCGGGTCAATGCTGTGGTCGAGAGTGTTGCTGTAGATGAAGTCCGTACGCCCACGCCACTCGTCTTTGACCTCGTGGAAATCCCAGTGGACCATGTGCTCGAACTTCTTGGCGGTCGGCGAGATGTCGGTTCCGATGACGTCGATTTCCAGGAGATCTCGTAGCTGCTGGACTTCCCATCCGTGCTTGGCTCCGTGGCAGATCCCGAAATTGGCGTCCGGGCGGTGCTCCTTGATGTATGCAGCCGTCGCTTGCATCACCTCCGGTATGGCGTAGGTGGCGTCGATCTGGTCCTTGTTCTTCGCGATCTGGGTCCGTCGGTACTGTCGATAGCTTCGGAATTTATGAAGTTTCACGCGTTTTTCCTGGTGCCAAAGCGTCCCGGTTTTCGAAAGTGTACCAAGTTCATGGATAGCTGGCACAATCGGTTCCGAACCGCGCCGGTATGCCCATTGGTTGCGCCGTGGTGTCATCGGCACCCGCGTGGTCGGTCGAGATCGAGAAAAAAAGCCGTTGCGACCAACGGCTCAAACTTCAACGGGTCGCTTGGACGAACTGCTCGATGAGTGCGACCAGGGTGTCGGGAGCGTCCTCCTGGGCAAAGTGTCCAGCGCCTGGAACGGGAACGAACGGGGCATTTGGCCAGTAGATTTTGAACATGGATTCGACAATGGCGGGAATCACGTTCACGTCATCGGCACCGGTGAAGGCCGCCGCGGGTTTGCTCTTGAGGGCCGCGAGGGCTCCGGGCCGGGCCTCGTTTGCGTCGCAGTACTCGTACGTGGCTTGTTCCAGTAGGTTGAGCGGGAACTGTCGCGCGCCCTTGCACTCGGCGGCCGTGGGGAAAGGCGCAGAATAGGCACGCACCCAGGTGTCGTTTGCGATTTCCGCTCGCGTGAAACCGATCCTTTTCATTACGGAAAGGGCCGTAAAGCGCAGGTTGAGAATGACTTCGTCGAAGTGATCATCCAGAACGAGTTCGAACCATTTTGTCCACTTTTGCATTTCCTCCCGAGTTGCGTCCTCCGGCGGTGGGCCCGGGGGTCTTACGAACGAATTGATGATGACCATTCTTTTTACGAGTTCGGGTTGGCGCAGTGCGAGTTGGCCGCCGATTACGCCTCCCCAGTCCTGCCCGACGATCGTGGCGTTCTCGATGTCGATCCCTAGGAGGAGTGCCTCGAGATTCTCGACATGATCCTGGGCCGAGTAGCTACGCTCTTGCGGGGTTTCGCTTTTTCCAAAGCCCATGTGGTCTACGACCACGACACGTCCGAGTTGAGAGAGGCGCGGTACGAAATTTCGCCAGATGTAGCCCCAGGTGGGTTCGCCGTGGAGAAGCACGAAGGTCTCGCCCGCTGTCTGGGAGATCGATCCTTCGGGATGCGTGGAGCCCTCTTCGATGTAGTGCTGCTTGAAGCCCCGGCCCTCGAAATAGTGGGGCGCGAAGGGCCAGGTGCCCTCGAAGGTTTCGTCCGCGGCGATCACGTTTTCTCCTGTTGGCGTTTAAAGAGAGTGGCGGGAGCAAGAGATACCACAAGGTCGAAACCCGATGCGGGACTGAATCGAGCGCGGAATTCTTCGGGCCCAGGCTGAAATGGATGCGATCTCTGGCTCCCAAGGGTAATCTCGGGTGCATTCCGGGCTGAAGGAAGGGGCGGCCGCGTGGTGTTGCGAGTAGGACTGGTGTTTTCAGTGGTCGTCGCCCTGGTGATCGTTGGCGCCGCTTGGCTGGGGCCAGGCGTGCTCGAGAACTCGATCAACCGCATCACGCCCCATGATCGCTGGCCCCTCACCCCGGAAGCGAAACGCCTTCACGCCGATCTCGTCGTGGGTGACCTGCACGCGGATAGCCTCCTGTGGGATCGCGACCTCCTCGATCGAGGAGACCGGGGGCACGTGGATGTCCCCCGGCTTCTCGACGGAAACGTCGCGATCCAGGTGTTTCCCGCTGTCACGAAGGCCCCGTTCGGCCAGAACTACGAGTCGAACTCGGGCGACTCGGACATGATCACGATCCTGACATGGATCCAGGGGTGGCCCGAGGTGACTCGCACCCGTTTGAAGGAGCGAGCGCTCTACCAGGCCCACCGTTTGCACGACGTGGAGCGGCGGGCTCCGGATCGACTTCGAATCGTGAAAACCCGAGGCGATCTCGAGGCGGTACTCCAAGCGCGATCACGGGGAGAGTCTTTGCTCGGGGCCCTGCTTGCGACCGAGGGTTCTCACGCGCTGGATGGCGAGTTGGGCGCGGTCGTGGATTTACACGAAGCAGGCTTTCGCATGATGGGTCTGCACCACTTCTTCGACAACCGGCTGGGCGGATCGCTTCACGGAACCGGGAAGGGCGGGCTCACGCCCTTCGGTCGCGATGTCGTGAAGGAGATGAATCGGCTGGCCATCATGATCGACGTGGCCCATTCCTCTCCCGCCGTGGTGGAGGAGGTCCTTGAAATCAGCGAGTTTCCCATCGTGGTGTCCCACACGGGGATACGGTCGGTTTGCGATTCTCCCCGCAACCTGGAGGACGCGCTGGTGCAGAGGATCGCGGAGCAGGGAGGGCTCATCGGCGTTGGCTTCTGGGACGGTGCCGTCTGCGATACGACCCCTGCCGGCGTCGCGCGAGCGATTGTTCGTGCCGTTGAACTCGTGGGCCCAAGGCACGTCGCCCTGGGGTCGGATTGGGACGGAGGAACGGAAGTGCAATTGGACGCCTCCGAGTTGCCGGCGTTGACCCAGGCGCTCCTGGAGCAGGGAGTGGAAGAGGAGATCATCCGCGCGGTGATGGGCGGCAATCTCGTTCGTTACCTGGGAGAGAACCTGCCGGTAAACTAACGAACTGGACTTCAGCCCAGGTCACGGCGGGACGAATCACGAAGGGGAGGGGAATCGGAAAATGACACCGGAGGACATGCGCAGCGTCTACGAGAGCGTGAAGAACTGGGGTCGGTGGGGCGAGGAGGACGAGCGGGGTGCGCTCAACTTGATTACCCCCGCCAAGCTTTGCGAAGCCGCGGCTGCGGTGGTTACGGGGGAGTCGGTGAGTTGCGCGCTGGAACTCGCCGTTCATCCCTCGGTCGAGAATCCGAATCCGGCGCTCCACATGATGATCCAGGCGGGCGACGACTGCTTGATCCCCGAAGTGGGCTTCGAGACCGTCATGGATTTCGTGGGGGTCGCTTTCCACGGCATGGCGACTTCGCATCTCGACGCGCTTTGTCATGTCTTCGTCGACGGACAGATGTACAACGGCTTTTCCAAGGAAGAGGTCAAGAGCACAGGGGCCCGTCGCGGGAGTGTCATGGCGGCCAAGGAGGGCATCGTTTCCCGGGGAGTTTTCCTCGATATCCCCCGGCTGCTGGGGGTGCCGTGGCTCGAGCCTACGGCGACGATCACCGTGGATCAGCTCGAAGCGGCCGAGGCCGCCCAGGGAGTTCGCACGACCGAGGGCGATATCCTGCTGGTGGGAACGGGGCGCGATGCGCGCCGGAGGGCCGAGGGGCCCTGGAGCCCGATCGGAGAAGGACTTGCGGGGCTCGACTCGGAATGTGTCTCGTGGCTGCACGCACGGGGAGTTGCGGTCCTGGGAAGCGATGGCGTTTCGGATGCCCTTCCGGGCAGTGGCATCGAGGGTTGGGCGATGCCGATTCATCAGTGTGCGTTGGTCGCGATGGGCGTGCACCTGCTCGACAACTTGCGCCTGGACGAACTCGCCGAAGCCTGCGCGCGTCACCAGCGGTGGTTTTTTCAGTTCCTCGTTGCGCCCCTGCGCCTTGAAAAAGCGACGGGGTCACCGGTCAACCCGATCGCCGTCTTCTAGCAGGGAACGCATGAAAGAGATACTGGGGGGAGCCACGGTGGCCGTGCTCGGCGGAGCCGGGGGAATGGGGCGCTTTGCGGTCTCTGTCGCGTCGACGTACGCGGAGATTGGCGAGGTGGTCGTAGCGGATCGCGATGGGGCTGGCGCCGAGCGGATCGCTGCGGAAGCCTCGAAAACGGCGAAGACGCGCCTTCGGGCGTCGCGAGTCGATGTGTCGGACCCGGTGGAGCTTCGAGAATTTCTCCGCGGTGTGGATGTCGTGCTGAATACCACGGGACCGTTTTACCGTTTGGGCGTTTCGGTGCTCCGCGAGTCAATTGCGGCGGGCTGTCACTACCTCGACATCTGCGACGACTGGGAGCCGACGATCGAGATGCTTTCCCTGCATCCGGACGCCGTCTCTCGGGGCGTGCTCGCCGTCATTGGCCTCGGGGCCAGCCCGGGCGCGTCGAATCTGCTCGCGAGGGTGGCCTGCGAGGGGCTCGAACGGGTGGAGGATCTCTACACCGCCTGGCCGGTGGACGGGGCCGTCGAGGAGGTGTCGGTGGAGGAGTCCTTCGACCCGAACGGTCCGATTCCTGCGGCCCTCATTCATTGGATGCAACAACTCTCCGGCGCGATTGAAACCATCGAGGAAGGGGAGCGCGTCGTTCGGCCGCCCCTGGAGCCGGTAGAAATTTCTTACCCGGGGCTCGGAAGTGGCACCGGCTACACGGTCGGGCATCCGGAGCCGATTACGCTCAAGGACCGGATGAAGGTTCGGGGGGCGAGTGCCAACCTGATGTTGCTGAAGCCGAGCACGGCCGCGTTCCTGGATGTTCTTCGCAATGACCTCGACGCGGGTAGGGTTACGTTGGAAAAGGCGGCGGCGCAGGTCATGAAACCCGGTTGGATCCGCCAGGCCAAGGCATGGATGCGATCCAGCGGATTTGCAGGCTCGGGCCCTCTGCCGCCTTTCTTTGCGTGGGCTCGCGGCGAACGGGAGGGCCAACCCGTGATCGTAGCGGCACACCTCCAAGCACTGCCGCGCGGAATGGATGCCTTCACCGCGGTGCCGCTCTCCCTGGGCTTGCGGCAGTTGCTCGAGGGTCGCCTCGATACCCCGGGAGTGCATCCTCCCGAATCGGTGATCGAAACGAAGCCGTTTTTTGATGGGTTGGCCGCAGCCTGCGACCCCCCTGTCCGAGGTATGGAAGAACTCGTCGCACGAGTAGAGAACGTTCAGGCAGGATAGAAAGCCGGCGTGAACTTCGAAGCGGTTTTAGTCGCGCCGGCTCTTTCGAAATCGGGCCGGGATGTGAATGCTATTGACACCAAGGCGAGCGTTGTTGGCCGCCCCCAGGGCCATTACGAACCAGAAGAGAGCCCATAGGGCGCCGGGCAGATTGGGCCCCCACGCGATGAGCGGGGTGACCCCAATCCCCAGGCACGCGAGCGCTCCCCCGCCCCAATTGGCCCTGTGGAACCAACGCGGAAAACGATCTCCATACTCGTTACTGTTCATTTCGATTCCTTGGCGACCAACGCGGTCGCTAGTGTATGACAGCCACCACGGTGCGTGGCGAGTTCCGGCGTCGGGTACCTGTCGTGCCTTCAAATCTTCAAGGAGAGTGTTTTGTCCAAGTTTGCCCTCGTGTTGAATGGACTCGTGATGACGATGATCTGTTTTCGATCCCTCGTGGGTCCCGAGTCTTTTCTCGGGGACTATGGGGTTCACTTGTCGAGCGCGACGGCACTCGCCGAAGCCCGGTCGATCCATGGAGGCGGTTTTGGGGCCCTCGCGCTTCTTGCGTGGCTGGGCTTGTTCCGGACGGATTTTCGGGTCACGGGTTTGCGTGTGGCCGCGTTCGTCATGCTTGGCCTTGCGGCCGGTCGCCTGGTAGGGGTGGTTGTCGATGGCGCTACGGATTCCGTGACATGGACGGCGACCGTGGTGGAACTCGTCCTGGGTGGGCTGGCCGTGGCCGCACTGCGCCGAGAAAGCGTCTCTGCGTCGTCCCCGGGTTGATTTCGGACGGGCCCGGATTCGTTCGTGCCGGGCGCGCTACCCTGCCTGGATGAACCAGGGAGAGTCGCCGTGAATGGCCTTGTGGCCACCACCGAGAGGTCGCTGGCCGGGGAGGGTGCGTGGAGGGCTTGAGCGAAGGGCAGCTAGACGGGTATCGCGAGAACGGCTTCGTGGTCGTGCCTGGAGTGCTCGACGGGTCGGAGATCGATCGCTACCTCGAGCGCGCGCGAGAGATCGCCCTGGGCGACGTCCCCCCCGAGGCCGGTAAGAGGTTGGTTCGAGACATCCATTACGCGCGCGGCGGCGCGCCGCTTCCCGATGACCCCGAGCGGGCTCTCTGGAAGATCCTCAACCCCGATCGGTTCGATCCGGTGATGGCGGAATGTCTTCGCTTTCCCCGCGTTCTCGACGCGGCGGAGAGCCTGATTGGCCCCGACATCCTGGCTTTCCTGATGATGTTCATCTACAAGCCGCCGGGCGTTCCCCAGTCCGAGCATCCGTTCCACCAGGATGCCGTCTTTTTCCCCTTCGGGCCCCAGGAGTCGTGCGTCGGTGTCTGGATTCCGCTCGATCCGGTTTCCGAAGAAAACGGCACCCTGTGCGTGGTGCCGGGCTCCCATCGTTTGGAGGTCCGGAAACACGAAGTGCGCGAGGGGATCAATTTTGGGGCCGTGGCCGCCCACGGGGTGGAGGGCAACGCGGAGTTCCATCGGGATGCGATCCCGATGGAGATGTCGCCGGGGGACTGCCTGCTCTTCAATACCCGCTTGCTGCATCGAAGCGGTGGGAACCGAACCGAAGGCCATCGACGCGTTGTCACCCTGCACCTCGCGAGCGCGAAATGCCGGAGTACGGGCGCGAGCATTAGCGAATTCGGTTTTGCGCAGGTCCGGGGGCGACTGTACGAAGGCTGCCTCCAGCCGGTCGCTGCTCCACCGCTCGCGATGTACAACGCGCTTGCGGACAAGGACTAGGGGACCTCCACTCGGACCCCGCTCCGCGCCGAGTCACCTCGGGGCAGACGTCGGCTTGCCCGTGTACCATGGCCGCAGCCCGGTAGCGCTCCCGGGCAGGGAGGCCCCATGGCGGACGACGAAGAGATCGACGGTGGACGGATCGCGGTGCGGGCGCTTGCGGCGGCTGGTATCGACACGATGTTCGGGGTGGTCGCGGGTCCGATGATCGAGTTCTACGGCGCCGGAGTCGCCGAAGGCCTCAATGTCATTGGTTGCCGGCACGAATTGAATGGCGGCTTCATGGCCCAGGCCTGGGGGTATCAGAAAAAGAAGCCCGGCGTGTTGGTGGTGGGTTCCGGTCCTGCGCTGACCAACGCGCTGACCCCGCTCTATGTCGCCACCGAAAGCGCGATGCCATTGGTGGTGTTGGGAGGCTCTGCCTTCCCCAACACGCTCGGCTGGGGCGGTTTCCAGGAACTCGACCAGGTGACGGCGGCTAACCCGCTCTGCAAGTGGACCGGACGGGTGGATTCAACGGAGCGGATCGGGGAGTGGATTCACCTGGCTCTCGGGAAGGCTCTCGAAGGTCGCCCGGGAGGCGTCTATCTCGATTTCCCGGGCGACGTGGTCGGCCGGCGCATTCCGTCCGCGCACGCGCGGCTCCGAAGCGCGCCCGAGGTTACGCGCCCGCATCCCGATCCCAACGCGATCGATCGCACGGCCGATGCCCTCGCGTCCGCTGAGCGTCCACTGATCGTTTTTGGCAAGGGGGCCGCCTGGGCCGATGCGGGGCCGGCCTTGCAACGCCTCGTGGACCTGGGCATTCCGTACGTTTGTTCGCCCATGGCGCGTGGAACCCTTCCTGACGACCACCCGAATTTTGCCAATGCTGCCCGCTCCCAGGCGTTGTCGGGGGCAGACGTGATCGTCATGTTCGGCGGGCGCTTCAACTGGATCTTTGGCATGGGCCAACGCTTTGCCCCGGACGCGCAGATCGTCCAGGTCGACATCGAGGCCGAGGAGGCTTTCTCGGGTGCGCGTGTCGGCACGGCGTTGGTCGCCGACGCAGCCGTGGCCGCGGAGGATCTGGGGAAAGCGCTTGCGGGTCGTTCACTTTCCGATTCAGCGTCCGGATGGCTTCAATCGCTCCAGGAAAAGCGCGCGGCGAACGAGGCCGCGGCCGAGAAAACGCTCACGGACGACAGTATCCCGATCAACCCCTACCGGGTTGTCCACGAGGTCCGTTCGGTATTGCCACGAGATGCCATCGTTACCGCCGAGGGAGAGACGATCATGGGGATCTGTCGTGCCATGCTCCCCTCGTATGTGAATCGCGGGCGGTTGAATGCGGGAACCACCGGATGCATGGGAACCGGGGCGCCCTATACGCTCGGCTCGGCACTGGCTTGTCCCGATCGTCCAAGCGTGGGGGTGCTGGGAGACTACGCCTTTGGGTCGGCGCCGATGATCGTCGAGACCGCGGCGCGCGTGGGTGCGAAACCCGTTTTCGTCGTGGTGAACAATGAAGGGATCGCGGGCCACATGATCCAGGATCACATGATCTCGCCGGAGGCGCCCCGCATTGCCGCGCTTCTCCCTGCTCGGTATGAGAAGGCGGCGGAGATGGTGGATGGCCATGCGGAATACGTCGAGCAGCCGGGCGAAATACGGCCCGCGCTCGAGCGCGCCCTGGCTGCTGACCGCGTCGCCGTGGTGCACATTCGCGTGGACCCGAAAGCGTCGCGAATCGGTGGGACCAACTACCTGCAATAGAACTGGAATGGAAACAGGAGAGTCGACGATGCCTCTACCTCTCGAAGGGATTCGCGTTCTGGATTGGACGATCTGGCAGCAGGGCCCGGTCTGCTCGGCGATGCTCGGTGACATGGGCGCCGAGGTCATCAAGATCGAGCAGCGTGGCACCGGCGATCCGGGTCGCTACATCGCGGCGGTGGGCGGCAAGGAAGCCCCGGATCGACCGAACTGGTATTTCGAGGCCAATAACCGCAACAAGCAGAGCATTGCCCTCGACCTCAAGACGCCCGAAGGGCGCGCGTTGATTCTTGAACTGGTCGCCAAGAGCGATGTTTTCGTACAGAATTTTCGCAAGGGAGTAAACGAAAGGCTGGGGCTTGACTACGCAACCCTCAAGGAAGTGAACCCCCGACTCGTCTACGCCAGTGCCACGGGGTACGGACCCGAGGGGCCCGACAGTGGGGAGCCTTCTTTCGACTACCTCGGACTGGCGCGCTCGGGCATCATGAATGCCGCGGGCGAGCCGGATATGCCTCCCCTGAGTCTCGCCGGGGGGGTGGCGGACCAGATGGGCGCCATCATGATGGCGTATGGCGTCATGACGGCGCTGGTGGTGCGCGAGCGTTTTGGAGTCGGGCAGGAGGTGAATGCCTCCCACCTCGGAAGCATGGCCTTCTTGCAGGGCCTTTCTCTCTCGATGAAGCTCATGGCGGGTTTTGCTTTTCCCCGCACGGCACGGGCGGGAGCCTTCAACCCGTTATGGAACCACTACCGATGTGCGGATGATCAATGGATTGCGCTCGCCATGCTGCAGGCCGACCGCTACTGGGCCGATCTCTGTGACGCGATCGGCCGCCCGGAACTCGCCACGGACGACCGATTCGTCGACATGGGTTCACGGTCGGCGAACTCCGTGGCGTGCGTAGCGATCCTCGACGAGGCGTTTGGAAGTCGTCCGCGGGAGGCCTGGGTCAAGGCGCTGCGGGATCATTCGGGAGACTTCATCTTCACCATCGTGAACTCCGTTGACGACTTGCCGGACGATCCGCAGATGCGAATCAACGGCTACCTCGCCGATCTCGATCACCCCCAGTTTGGCCCGACGACGATGGTCGGACTGCCCGTCGAGTTGAAGGAGACGCCTGGCTCGCTGCGCCATCCGGCCCCTGAACTGGGGCAGCATACCGAGCAGGTCCTGCTGGATCTTCTTGGCTGGGATTGGGATCGCATCCAGGAACTGCGAGAGAAGGAAGTGATCTAGGGGGCCTTGCGCACATCGATCAGGATTCCCGAGAGATGGGACATTCCGGAAAGCGCCTCGATGTTTCCTGGCCCATCTCCGGCCAGCAGGTTCGAGTTGACGCCCGGGTGCTCTGCGGCATGAGGAAGTCCTCGGGCGTTCTTGTGGCCCCAGCACTGCGGGATGGCCACGGTGCGAGGCATCATCTCGGGGCTGACCCGTATCGGAATTTCGATCTTCCCGAACTCCGATTCGACCTCGGCAAGGTCCCCACTCGCCAACCCAAGGCGATCCGCGTCTTCGGGGCTCAGGTAGGCGTAGTTGGTCGACTCCTTGACGAGATCCGGGCTGTTCGAAGACGAGGTGTTCATTCTTCGCAGTTGACGGATTCCGATGAGCTTGATTCGGTCCGCATTGCGGCGTTCATCTTCGAAGAGTCGATCCACGCGGTCCCGGAAGGCCGCGATATAGCGCTCGGGGGCAAGGTTGATTTTGCCGTCGGATGTCAGCACTCGGTCGGTGCCGAGAAAATTATCCCCTGGATTTTCCGAAAGCAGGATTCCGTGGGGATGATCCCGGGTCATTGCCTTGCGGCCCGGCAATCCGCCGCCCTTCAGCATTCCGTCGATCAGCAACTCGGGTCCGGGTAACCGTCGCCCGACAGGGGTGTAGGCGATCCGGGCGGCTGTCTTGGCCAGTGCGCTCACGGCCTTGTTCTTGAACAGTGTCACGCCCATCTCGTCAGCCAGGCGCGTGTACATCCACCACTCGTGCCGGACGCCCGGCGGCGGGTCCAGGACCGGGTCTGCGTAGATCATGTAGGGGGTGGGGCAACAGCCGGCCAGGCTCTGTAGGGCGTAGGGCACCTCGGGGCGCTCCATCCATGTCGTTGCGGGAAGGACGTAGTGCGCAAGGTCTCCCACCTCGTTGCGAAAGAGGTCGATCGAGACCAGCAATTCCAGTGAAGCGAGGGCTTCGTCGAGTCGCCCGGATGGATTGCTACACGCCAGGAGTGGGTTGCTCGCTTCGACGATCAAGCTTTTGACGCGGCCTTCCAGGATGTCGTCGGCGAGCATCCCCGAAGGTTGCTGCCCGCTCACCGTGGGGAGATCGTCGTCGCGGTCGTAACTCGTCATCATCTGGGGGTCGTCGGTCACCTGCTTGGCCATGTCGGCGAGTCCTTCGCCCATCAATGTGCCGCCGCGGCGATCGAGATTTCCAGAAACCGCGTTGATGCCCTCGAGCAACCAGAAACAGAGCGTTCCGCTGCGCCCCTGGTTGACTCCCGTCGCCATGTAGAGCGCCGCCCCTGCGGCTTCTTTGTGGGAGCGAACGAGGTCGCGCAGGGTGGAAGGCGGAATTCCCGTGACCTCGGCCTGCCTCTCGGGGGTCCAGTCTTCGACGGTCCTGGCGAGGGATTGGAAATTCTTCATGTATCGGTCGACACGGTCCGTTTCGACGCCACCGGATCGGATCAACTCGTTCAGGAAGGCGGATAAAAAGTAGACATCCGTGTCGGGCCGAATAAAGATGTGTTCGCCGGAAGCAGCGGACTCGATCCGCCGGGGATTGACGAACACGACACGCCCGCCGCGTTTTCCGATGTCTCGGAAGCGCTCAGACGCGCGTGGGAGGTGGTAGAGGGTGTTCCCCGAGATCGAGGGGTTGGCCCCCAGGATCATCATGAAATCGGTGTTCTCGACATCGGGATGGGCCAGCCGCATGGGCGACCCATAGAGATCCTCGTTGACGCGAAACTTGTTCATGGTGTCGCAGGTGCCGGTTCCGTACATGCGGTTGGAGCCCACGCCCGCGTAGAGGGCCCCGCGAAAGAGGGGGGCAAGGACGTTGGCTCCTCCCGCCGAACCGACGAAGTGTCCAAAACTGTGGGGGCCGTGCCGGGCAATCAGGGCGTTGGCCTTTTCGGCAATTTCGCGCATCGCTTGGGCCCAGGAAATTTCGTGCCACTCGCTCCCGGTTCGCTTGATCGGGTGCAGGAGTCGATCCGGGCTGTGCTGGGTCGAGGCATAGCGTGTTCCCTTGACGCACGCGTAGCCCCGGCTCACGACATGCTCCGGATCGGGTCGGATGTCCTGGATGCGATTGTTTTCGACGTCGACCTCGAGGCCGCAGGTGGCCTCGCAGATCCGGCAGAAGGTGATCTTCCTCTCGACAGCCATTCGCCATTCACTCCTGTGCACGGAAGAGTCTCTCGAAAAGAGTCTAGCCCCTGTGACCTTCCCGGCGTATCCCTGGCCCGGTCACCACGGGCGATTGAATGGGTGTACGCTCTCGCCGATGACGACAACGAAATGGATCATGGGGTTTGCATTGGGCGGGTTGCGGGGGTGTGCCGCGGCACCGTGGCCCCTGGCGCAGCAACGACTGGTCGACCTGACGCACGACTTCGAT
>JAZAOF010000039.1:0-7740 GCA_036228265.1 Myxococcota bacterium
AATTCGTGCCGTGTCTCCACTCCGTGGGCTCCCCCCTTCAGCCGGGCCAGGAGGACGTCCCCTGGCCGTGCAACGCAGACAACAAGTACATCGTTCACTTCCCGGAAACGCGCGAAATCTGGTCCTTCGGATCCGGCTACGGCGGCAACGCGCTTCTCGGAAAGAAGTGCTTTGCCTTGCGCATTGCGTCCGCCATGGCCCGGGACGAGGGCTGGCTGGCGGAACACATGCTGATCCTGAAGCTCACGCCGCCCGAAGGCGAACCCAAGTACGTCGCCGCAGCCTTTCCCAGCGCCTGCGGAAAGACCAACCTCGCGATGCTGACCCCGACGATCCCCGGCTGGAAGGTCGAATGCGTGGGCGACGACATCTGCTGGATGAAGTTCGGCGACGACGGCCAGCTCTACGCCATCAACCCCGAAGCCGGCTTCTTCGGCGTGGCTCCGGGAACCAACATGGTTTCCAACCCCAACGCCATGCTTTCGCTCTCGGAAAACAGCTTTTTCACCAACTGCGCGCTGACGCCCGATGGCGACGTGTGGTGGGAGGAGATGACCGACGAGATCCCGGCGCAACTCACCGACTGGAAGGGCGAGGAGTGGACCCCCGACAAGGGCACCGCGGCGGCACACCCCAACGCGCGATTCACCGCGCCCGCGCACCAATGCCCGGTCATCGCCGACGAGTGGCAGGATCCGAAGGGCGTGCCGATCAGCGCCATCCTTTTCGGCGGGCGTCGGGCGACCGTGGTCCCCCTCGTGCACGAAGCCCGCGACTGGCAGCACGGAACCTTCCTCGGTTCAATCATCAGCAGCGAGAAGACCGCCGCAGCCGCGGGCACCGTTGGCGAATTGCGACGAGACCCGATGGCAATGCTTCCCTTCTGCGGGTACAACATGGCGCGCTACTGGCAGCACTGGCTCGAGGTGGGCAAGCAGCCCGGCGCGCAGCTTCCCAAGATCTACTACGTCAACTGGTTCCGAAAGAGTGACGAGGGCGACTTCCTGTGGCCGGGTTACGGGGAAAATGGCCGGGTTCTGAAGTGGATCTTCGAACGCTGCGCGGGAACCGCCAAGGCCGTGGAGACCCCCATCGGAAACCTTCCCGCCCCGGGAACGCTGGATGTGGGCGGCCTGGACATTCCCGAAGAGGACATGGAACAACTCCTGCGGGTTGATCTCGAAGGATGGCTCGCCGAGTTGCCGCTGATCGCCGAATACTACGAGACCTTCGGCGAGCACATGCCCGGCGAACTCGTGGCTCAACTCGACGCCATGCGAGAGAGACTGAAGGCCGCCAAGGGCTGATCGGCCCCGAACGGAAAGAAGCACGAGACGGGCGGAAGCCGTCGTCGGGACGAGACTAGCGCCCCGTTCGACCCGCCCGCGCCTTCTTGCGCAACCGGCCGCCGACCGCGGCACCGGCCAGCAGCGCGCAGAGCAGGCCCAGTGCCCCCACGCCCAGCCCCGGAACGGAAACCGGGACCACCCCGTAGATCGCGGCGTTGAGCAACTGGTCGTCCAGGTCGTTCGACATTTCCCAGATCATCACGCCACCCAGCCCGTTGGCCACGACGTATTGCTTCTTGAGCGCAACCGACTCCGGGTCGTCGTAACTCAGGAAAAGCCCGGTGGCCGGGGCATGCAACCAGGGAACACCCGAATTCGCGTCTCGATAGGCGTCGATGCCCGGCTGGTCGAGGTAATTCTGCGCGATATCGGAGTAGTCGAACATCCCGGTGGCGCCGGTGGATGCGTTGTCCCACGTGCCCATGGGGGTGCTGCTAAAGGGCTGAAAGAGCCCGCCGTTCACGTTGGGCACACCCAGGACCCCGCGGCCGTAGAACGGGAGGCCGAACACGAGCTTGCCTGCTGGCACGCCCCTCGCGAGATAGCCCTGGATCGCCGCATCCGCATTGGCACCGGGCGTACCCAGCGGTTCCCCCGGAGTGGCATAGAGCGGCGCATTGAAGTGCGAAACGGGGCTCCAGTCGCCGTTCACGTCGTAGGTCATGACGTTGATGAAGTCGAGATGGGGATGGACCTGTTCGACCTCGATATTGGCAATCTTGGCCGCCCCAGCGGGTGCGGCGATCGTCAGCAGGTAGTGGCGAGCGTTTGCCGCACCCCGTGCGTCGAGTTCGCTGCGAAGCGCTTCCAAGAGGAGCGTGAAGTTCTGCGTGTCTACCGGGCGCGAGGTATTCGAGGCAAGGCCGCCGCCGCCCGGGTATTCCCAGTCGATATCGATGCCATCAAAGCCATAGGTCTCCATGAAATCGGCACAGCTCGTCGCGAACTGGGCCCGCGAAGCCGGGGTGAGCGCAACATCCGAAAAGTTCCCCGACCAGGTCCAGCCGCCCACGGAGATCAGCGTCAGCAGCCCTGGGTTCTGCTCCTGGAGCAGGTCGAGTTGCCGAAAATTGCCGAAATAGGGGGCGTCCGAGCCGGGCCCAGACCAAGGGTCGCCCGGCAGGTGGCGCTCGACGTCCGCCCAGGGGTCGCCGACCGCGCACCCCCCTCCCGATACGTTCGCGAAGGCGTAGTTCACGTGAGTGAGCTTCTCCGCGGGGAGGTCGGCCACCTCGAAGCCCCGGTCATAGATGGACCACCCGGCGTAGTACCCGACGACCCGGGGGGGCGCATCCGTTGCGGGAGGAAGTGCAAGGGAGAGAACCGGCCACGACGCGATAGCCACCACACCGCAGAGCAGCATGATCAACCGGCCCCTACCCCGCGAGAAGCACCGTGCGTTCATTTGGCTCCGGGATCGGTCCGCGAACCGCAGGCGATGAATTGGACTGCTCGTGACAATTGGAACCCTCCACCGGTGACCGGTTCCACAATTTGTCGACCCAGGGCGCGCGTTTCGAAAGCGAATCCTGTGATCAAGGGCTGGCGCTTTCGTCGTGATTATAGCATCCCGCCTATTGCCACTCGATTTCACCGGCATCGACAACCGCCGTGGGCCAGTCCAGGCGACCGTTCGCCGCGAGCAGGTCGCCGTGTGGTAAAATGATTCCACGGGCGTCCGAAGAGGAGGAGCAAAATGCTTCGAATCCGTTTCCGTGTTCTCCTGGTGGCCGCAGCGTGCATTTCTGGAGGGTCCCTCCCCTCGATGGCGGTAGAGCGGGTGAACGTGGGGCTCTACGGCGGGCAGGTCGTGGACATCGCCGCCTTCCAGGATTCCGCCAACGACACCGCCGTCCTCATTGCCGTGGACTCGAGCCAGCGCGGCGTCTTCCAATGGGACGCCGTGAGCGAAGAGTGGAGTTCTGTCACGTTCCCGACGGGAAAGGTGACGGGCGAGATTCCGGGCGCGGCCACCGGGGTCGAGTGGAACCCCGCCTCGCCCAGCTATGTCTCCGGGGTTCTTACGAACGACACGACTCCCTCCGCTCTCTATGTGAGTAACAATTACGGCGAGCTGTCAGGAAGCGCGGTCACGTTCACCGCAACGACAAACGGCACCTCGAGCCCCCTACTCGATGTCAGCGCGCTGGTGGGAGCGGCCTCGGGGATGTACGCGGGCACCGCGGGGGGCAAGGTGTGGCTGAATACAGGCAGCGCCTCCGCGACCTTCGCGGAGGTTTTTGACGAATCGGCTTCGGGCCGGGTGCTTTCGCTGGCGGTGACCGGAGCGGCTTCGGGGTACGTCCTGATGGCCGATGGAAGCAACAACCTCAGCCTCTGGGCCACCAATTGGGGCGGCACGAACACCGACCTCTCGGCCTCCCTGCCCCCGTTGGCCCCCGTGGAAGCCCACACCGGGAGCTGCCCGATCAGCAACTGCGATCTCGACGTGCGCCTGGTCGGCGCCGACCCGCAGGACGCTTCGGGAAACACCCTCTATATCACTGGCTCGTCGGTGAATGCCATGGCGTTTCTCTCAACCGATGGAGGCACAACCTGGAACGACGGCTGGGACTACCAATGCAGTCTTCCGGTGAACGGTTGCACGAGCTACGGCTTCATGAGCGGCTACCCGTCGGTTCTTCTCTTCCAGGGCACAGCGACCTCGGGCACGGCCAGTCGATTCGTCTACGTCTCCACGGTGGTTCTCGACAACGATGCGACCACGCCCGCGTGGGAAAACGTCCCGAACCTGAGTTCCACAATCGAGCCGAGCGGACCCTCGGGCCCGACGGTCATCGACTTCACGACCCATGCCAATGACGGGGGCTTGGCCATCGACCCCAACGACGCAACCATCCTCTACATCGCCACGGACCTGGCCGTGGGCCAGATCGCGCACGATTTCACGACCGGGTTTCCCAGCCCTTCGGGCTCCGAGATGGGAAACGCAAGTGGCATCGAGGGCGTCGTAGTCAACGACATGGACTTTCTCGAAAACTCGGCCACCGACAAGGATCTATGGATCGCGGCCAAGAGCGGGCTCGGCAAGGGACTTCACTTTGACCCCACCGATCCAGCCAGCACCGAAGACGCCGGCGACTGGGTCTACCCGATCTACCCGAACGACGACGGGGCCCCGCCCACCGCCGTCGCCATCGATCCCACGGACGCGGACCTCGTCCTCGCGGGAAACGGCAAGGTCTACCGCAACGACCAGGCCACGTCGCTTCCCGAAGCGGCCACCAACTGGACCCGGACCTTCGATCCCGACGATTTTGACGGCCCCGGAGAACCTCTCGAAAGCGATCGCCCCGAGCGAACCAGCACCACGGCCATCGAGTACCAGCAGGAGGGCAGCTGCGAGCGCGTCTACATGTCGGCGGCCAACACCGATACCGGTCTCGAGGGCGGAATCTTCTACTCCGACGATGGAGGGGTCAACTGGACGGCCGACACCCTGAACGGCGCTTCGCCGCTTCTCAAGATGCCCGTCAATACCCTGTGGACCAGCGAGCACACGGTCTGGGCGGGCGTCGGAGACGAAGCCAACGACCCCGCAGTCAGTACCGAAACGGGCATCCGCGCTCGGGTGAGCCTCTGTGGTTTGAGTGCCTTCTGGAAGCCCACGTGCCTTTCCGACCCGTTGGTGAGCCAGATGCAATCCGAAGTCGTCGTCGCGATCGACGGCGTCAAAATCTCTGGCCAGCACACGGTCTACGTCGCCAGCGAAGATACGCTCTACCGGGGAGACCTCGTCTCGAGCGGGAGCGGTTTCTGCGGCTGGAGTTTCGCGGACGTGACCCCCACCGCCACCGCAGAACTGGAAACAGTGGCGGTGGATAGCGCCGATGCCGATCACGCGTGGGTCGCCTTTGGCAACTGCATCCAGGAAACGACGGACGGGGGATCCACCTGGTCCGACTACGCCGACAGCTGCCAGCCCGAGCACGAGTTCGTGAAGAAACTCATCTTCGATGATCTGCTGGCGGGGACCGAAGACGGGCTCTTTGCCTACGCCGTGCCCGAGGCCCACTCGGCGCTCCTGGGACTGTCGGCTCTCGGCACGCTCTTCTCCCTGGCGCGGCTGCGGAGGCGCTCCCGGGAGGACTGACCGGAGCGGGGCTTCGACGTAGTCCCCCCTAGCCCTGGGGCTCCGCCTCCCGGGCTGCCCAGGGGTCGCGGTAGTCGGGCTGGGCGGGGCGCAGGGGCCCCAGCCCGTAGTTCTCTGGAAACCGGGTCGTGGTATCCCAGAGGTAGTCGCCGAAAAGGAAGGGCTGAAACGCCTCGGCCCCGGGAATCGGCAAGGGTGCGATCCGGGTATCGGGTCGCGGCTCGAAGAAGAAGGGAATCGAGAAACGTTCCGGCCCCGCCGAAAGAACGCGGTGGCGGGTGGCCTTGATCTTTCTTCCCGTCCAGCGCGAAAGCAGGCCGCCAAAATTGACGGCGAACCCCCCCGCCGGAATGACCACGTCCACCCATTCACCGGTTACGGCTTGTGCTTGAAGCCCCGGCACTTCGCAATCCGCAAGCAGGGTCACCAGGCCAGTATCCACGTGGGCACCGCAAACGATTTCAAAGTTCTGCCCGTTTCGCGTCACGAAGGGCGAGGATTCGGCTGGGAGCGGAACCGTGGGCACCGACCGCGCCGGGTAACGCAAGAGTCGCAGGGTCGAGATCCCATCGCGAAATGCATCGGCAAAGATCACCTCGGGGATCCCCAGGCTCCGCGAAAGAGAAGCCAGCAGCACATTGCCGATGCGCTCCATCGCCCCATAAAAATCCGAAACATGGGCTCTCCATCCCGGGATTTCGGGTTCGGGAGGAAAGACCGAAGGCTCGTAAAGAAGATCCGATTTATTCAGATCGGGCAGTTCCCGAGTGCAGTCCGGACCAATTTCAAAGCCCTCCCGGCACAGCGAATCGCCCGAGTGCAGCGGAAACCACCCCCGGTAAAGATTCGGGTTTTCGGGTGCGAAGTTTCGTTTCCAGAGCTTTCGTTGCTTCGCCTCCGGTAGGCCAAAGAGCCGCAACATCGATTTCCGGCGATCCGCACCGAGTTCTCGGGCGTGGGGAGCCCCCGTGATCACCATGAAGCCCGACTCGCTGGCAGCCGCGTAGACGGCCCGGTCAGTCGCCGCCCGGTCTTCCGCTTCGGGGTCGAAGAGCGTGCCGATATCAATCGTGGGAATCGCGGCCGGCACTCTTCCCTCCTGGATTTTTCCGAGACTCACGAAGTTCAACGACCCCGCGTCGTTTCCATCAGCCAGGACGAATCGTGGTCGATCGCGGCTTGACCTCGCGACCCGGATTCTTGGGCTCGGGATCCACCATCTCTGCGGGAAAGCCGGCCGCTTCGACTCGGCATCCGGTCGCTTCTTCCAGGCGGCGAATGACGTTCGGAGACCACTCCCGGGATCCGAATCGCTTCGCCGCATCCTCGAAGATCGCCAGGAGCATCGGCGAGATCTCCAGGGGAATCCCCGAGCGATCCGCGAGGCCCTGGAAGAGGGAGACGTCCTTCAGCACCAGGTCCATGGTGAAATTGATGTCCCGACTGCCGTTGAGAATCACCTGGCTCTCGGTTTCGTGGACGAACGAGTTTCCCGACGAAATCCGAATCGCTTCGTAGGTGGTCGCCATGTCCATCCCCGCCTGTTGGGCCGTCACGAGAGCCTCGGACAGGGAAACCAGGTTCGCGGTGGCGAGATAATTCGTCACCACCTTGAGAATCGACGCCGAACCCAGTTCCCCGGTATGCAGGATCTCGTGCCCGAGCTCCGAAAGAGTCGGAAGAAGACGCTCGAACACGGGGCGCTCACAGCCCGCAAAGATCGCGATGTTGCCCGTGGCCGCGCGGTGGCACCCCCCCGAAACGGGGCAATCCGCGGGCCAGGCCCCCAGCGCCCTCACCTTCTCCCCCAGCCTTCGCACTTCCTGCGAATCGGTCGTGCTCATCTCGGCCCAGATTTGGCCAGGAGACAGCCCCGAGAGGCTGCCCTCGGGCCCTTCCATCACGGACGCGCTGATTGCGGGGCTTGGCAGGCATGTGATCAGGAGTTCCGAAGACTCGGCCACGGCCCTCGGGCTCGCTCCCTTTCGAGCGCCGGCCGCGAGCAAGGGGGCTTCGGCCTCGGCATCCAGGTCCAGAACAGTCAAGTCGATCCCTGCTCTCAGAATGCTGCCCGCCAACTTGGCGCCAACATTTCCGAGGCCGATGAAGCCGACCGAGAGTTCCGTACTCACAGAGAAACCCCTTTGCTCAATGCCGACGCGGCACCGGTTGTGCGGCGATCATCCCATGTGAAAAAAGACGGCCTTGTTGCCATCGAGATCCCGAAAATAGCCTCCGTAGAATCCCGGCATCCGTTCACCCGGAGGCCCTTCATCG
>JAZAOF010000040.1:0-22879 GCA_036228265.1 Myxococcota bacterium
ACTACGCCGTCCTCACCGGGGAGGGGCTCGACCACTGGGGCCGCTACAAGGACATCTACCGCTTCGAGAGCGAGCACTGGCGTTTTGCGAGTCGACGCGTGAGCGTCGACGGACGCGTTCCGGGCGGTTGGGCCGATCGAAACCTGTCGAAGCTCTAGCGTCCAAGCAGCGCCCCAATGACTTCGGTACGCTCAAATCACCGGGCGGCTCGAACGCACGACTCGACACGCCCCGGTCGACGCCCAGTCCACCACGGAGCCCCCCATGGCCCAACCCTTCGCCTTCAATCCGATCGACCCGGAAATCCGCCGCGATCCCTTCGGTCTCTACGCCCGAGGGCGAAGCGAATTCCCGATCCTGGAACACGAGGGAGTCCCCGTCCCCATGTTCTCGGCATTCCATTACGACGACGTCCAGGGGATCCTGCGCGATGACGTCGCGTGGTCGAACCAGTTCCAGCCGGCCTTCGAAGGCACCCCTTTCGGCGATGCTCCCCGACCCCGGGCGGAGTCCATGCTCGCACTCGATGGCGACCCTCATCACCGCCTACGCGGACTGGTCAACAAGGCCTTTACCCCTCGCGTGATCCAACGCCGCGAAGCCCAGATGCGCACCACGGCGAAGGCTCTCGTCGACCGAGCCCTGGAGAGCGGCGACGTGGATCTCGTCCAGGCGCTGACCTACCCCTTCCCCGTCCAGGTGATCGCGGAGATCATCGGCATCCCGGGAGAAGACCGGGAGAAATTCAAGTCCTGGTCCGACCGGGCCGTCGCCAACCTGGGAGCGGGTTTCTTCCAGAACCCCAGCGAAGAGGACCTCCGCCAGAGCCAGGACCTGCTCGAAGAAATGCGGGGTTATTTCGAGCCGCTCGCGAGAGAACGCGCCAGGGATCCCCGGGAAGACCTTCTCTCGGGCCTGGTCCAGGCCGAGCACGAGGGTTCGAAACTCAACTACGACGAAATGATCTCGATGCTGGTGCTGCTCCTCGTCGCGGGGAACGAAACCACCACGACACTCATTGGAAATGCCATCCTCGAACTGGTGGCCCACCCGGAAGCGATGGAGAGATTGCGCCGGGAACCGGGGCTCCTCCCCACCGCGATCGACGAGGTGTTGCGCTTTGCTTCGCCGATTCAATTCGACCCGAGGCGGGCCACGAAAACGATGACGCTTCGCGGATGCGAGATCCCGAAAAACGCGATGGTCCTCGCCTGGATCGGTTCCGCCAACCGGGACGAAAAGATCTTCGATCGACCGGACGTGTTCGACATCACGCGAAAACCCAATCCCCACCTCTCGTTTGGTTTCGGAGTCCACTACTGCATCGGGGCCAACCTGGCGCGACTGGAAGCCCAAATCGCCCTGGAAGCCCTCCTCGAAAAGACGAGCCTGATCGAGCGCACCGACGACGGCGTGCTTCCCCTCCACCAAAGTCCCGTCTTCCGGGCCGCCACGCGCATCCCCGTGCGGCTCACCGCCGCGTGAGCCACGACTCCCTCTACCGCCGCGAGGGCGACCTCTTCGTCCCCACGCCACTGGCCGCAAGCCCCTGGAGTTCCGGGCAACAACATGGGGGGCCCGTGCTGGGACTCGTGGCCCATGCCTCCGAATCCCATGTGACCGACCCGGGACTTCGGCCCGTGCGTCTCTCCGTCGACCTGTTTCGGGCCGTTCCCCTTTCGCCCATCGAGGTTCAGGCGACCTCCATTCGACAGGGACGCCGGCTCGAACTGGTCCAGGTATCGCTCCGCAGCGGGGGGCGCGAGGTCAGCCGTTCCCACGTTCTCTTTCTCCGTGACGCCCCAGCCCCGGGTTTCGAAACCGAGGACGAACGAATCGCGGGACCGGAAGGGCTCGAAACCACCTCGATGATTCCCCGGGAACTCTGGAAGGACATCCGCCCCGGGTTCCACACGCACGTCGAGGTCCGCTGGGTGAGCTCACCGCGCTCAAAGGACCCCATCTTCTGGGTCCGCGTTCCGGCGAATCTCGTCGAGGACACCCCGTGGACCCCCTTCCAGCGCGCGGCTTCGGTCTCGGACCTCGCCAACGCCATCTCGAGCGTGCGCCGCATGGCCCACGTGTCAAGCCGCAGCACCTTCATCAACCCCGACTCTACGACCTACCTGTCCCGCCTCCCGGAAGGCGAGTGGATCCGGGTGCGTTGCGACGGACTCTTCGATCGCGACGGGATCGGCGTCGGCGAAGTCGTCCACCACGACGAAAGGGGTCGGTTCGGCCGCACCCTCCAGGCCCGGCTTTCCAACAGCCACCCTCTTTCCAACCTCGAAGGCTAAGCGAGGTAGAGGAAGCGCCCTTCGGCATCCTCGCTGCGTTCGACGGTTCCGGCGATCCGCAGATGTTCGAGGTGGGCGAAGGTTTCGCTATCGGCCATCGGCCCCCAACTCCGGGGCTTGAAGAGCTTTTGCGAGAAGGCGGCGACCGTCGCCGGTTTCCCGAACGCGACCGAGATGGCTCGCATCTTTTCGAGGCGTCCGTCGTGGTGTTCCTTGATCGCCTCGCACCGTCGGGCGAGATCGTCGAAGGGGTGGCCATGGGCTGGAAGAACCCGGCTCACGTCCGGGAGCCCGGCCACGAGATCGAGGGAATCGTAGAAACTGGCGAGAGGATCGTTCTGGTGGCCGATTCCCGAGATATGCGGGGTGATCGTCGGGAGCACGTGGTCCCCCGCAAGGAACAACCCGGACTCGGGGGAGTGCAGGCAGATGTGATCCTCGGTGTGGCCCGGCGTGTGAACGATGAACCACTCGGTTCCCCCGAGCTTCAGGACATCGCCCTTGCGCACGGGATCGGTAATCGTGGGCATGAAGGAGCCGGCGTTCACCATTCGCAGAAATCGCCACTTGAGCCGCGTTCGCAAGGGAGGACGCGGCTGGTCGCCTCCCCACGGCGTCCGCCGCCGGGAGAAGTCGGGCTTCGACGGCGGGATCTCCTTGCGAGGAGATTCGCCCGACTGGGTCTCCGCCTCGGGTTTTGGCGCGTCGACGAACTCGACCGAGCCCTTCGGCTCCTCGATCGAGGCGGTCGAGCCGCCGAAGGAAAAGCTCTCGTGTGCAATGACCCGGGCGCCCGCCTTCCGGGACAGGCGAAGAGCCCCGCCGAAGTGGTCCGGGTGCGAGTGGGTCACGACGACGGTGTGGACGTCCTTCATCTTGAGGCCGGCCTGACGGAGACGATCGTCCAGCGCCTTCCACGTGGCGGGCCCGGGAAGGCCCGGGTCAACCACGGCGGCGCCGTCGCGATCCAGAAGTGCGTAGCAGTTGACGTGCCCGAGACCGGGCATTCGGATGGGAAGTTCCATCCGCAACACGTTCTCCGCGATTTCGGTCACTTCGCGCTTTGCCGGTTGCTGTTCCTGCCGTTCCGCCATGGCGGGGAACCCTAGTGGATTCCGATCTCGGCGCCATTCGGTAAAAGCGATCCTCGAGCGCACAAGGACCTGCAGAATTACCCGGGGGGAACATTGTGGGTGTTTTTCGGCCCACCTTGAGACTCTGAGGCTGTCTCCCGGGCGGCAAAGCGACGTTCTCCGCCCCAGGCACGAAAGCCGCATCTTGCCAAGCCGCCCTGCCTTGATACTTTCCCGCCAAATGTCCACCCGAAAGCGCCGGGGCGCACATCCGACGTCTCCAGGTGGCTATCAAAAAAGGGGTAGTACCTTGACTAGGATTGCACGAACCGTCGCGTTCAGTCTGCTGATCGCTTTTGTACCGGTCGTCGCGGCTCAGGCCGACGAAGTGGTCGGTTCCGAAATCGCCGTTCCGACCGCCGTAGTGATCGAAGAAGTCGTCACCGCCGCACCGCCGGCCTTTGTCGACCTCGAGAGCACCTCCGTGGGCGCTGGCCTGGGCTTCGGCTGGGGCACGGGCACCCTCTCTTTCGAGGGGCAGCAGTACAGCTTCAGCGTGAAGGAGTTCGGCGTGGGTGAGCTCGGCGTAGCCAGCCTCACGGCCGAAGGAGGCGTCGAGAACCTGACCAGCGCTTCCGACCTGGCGGGCCACTACGTGGCCGTTGGCGCGGGCGCCACGCTGGGCAAGGGCGCCAGCACCGTGATCATGCGCAACAGCAAGGGCGTAACGCTCTCGCTGCAAGCCGAGACCACGGGTGCTCAGCTGCCTTTCGTAGCCACCAAGGGCGTCACGATCGAGATGCACTAAGCCCTTCCGGGCACGGCGGGGGGGAGGCCTCGGCCTTTCCATCGCCAGAACCGGAATCGGGATACCACGGGCCGGATCGGTAGTAAACGATCCGGCCCGTTGGCTTTTCCTCCCACGCGGACTCGTGTGATAACGTCCTAGTCCATGGTACGCGGTTCCCCCGTCGCCGCTCAGGATCTACGCCGCATGCGATTCGTCTGCACTGGACTTGTCTGCATCGCGACCTTGAGCCTGGGTTGTGCCCAGACCGCGCGATCTCCATCCGCCTCGCGGTTCGACTTCTTCGCAGAAGCACAGCCCGAAACGGATACCTGGTTTCTCAAGGTCGCCGAGTGGCAGAAGCGGGCCAACCAGCAGGAAGCGCAGGAGAGTCAGTCCGCTCTTGGATCCGATTCCGAAGGGGCGACCCTGCCCCCGGAACAGGTCAAGAATTCGGGATTGCTCCGACTGAAGATGGGCAGCTTTGCGGCCCAGGAGAAGCGCGACCTCGCGAAAAAAATCAACCGCTGGACGCAGAGGGAAGCCCGCCGTCACTATCGGATCGAGAACGATCGAGACCCCAGCCAGGATCACTGGCCTACCTTCCAGGAACTGATGGAGAGAAACGGGGACGATTGCGATGGTTTGGATCTCATTACCTACGGACTGCTCACCGAGTTCGGTTTTCCGCGAGACCGCGTCTATCGCGCCATCGTCCGGCGCCAGCGAGATCGCGGGAATCACATGGTGACTCTCTGGTTCGAAGATCCGCACGATCCGTGGGTCCTGGATGCCACGGGAGCCATGACCTTCCAGATGCGCCGCTTCTCAGAAATCGAAGGCTGGACGCCCAGGAAGGTCTTCAACGAGAGCGAGCAATATCAGGTCGCTCCGACCAAGAACTCGCTGGTTCTCATCGAGAACTGAACATTCGACCCAACCACCGCCGCTGGGCGCAAGCCTGGCCCAACCGAGGAAAAACGATGCCCCGATCGAAGCCGTACAAAACCCTTTTCGCGGGATTCCTGGCGACCGTCCTCCTACTCGGCACATCCGGTATGGCGGCGAGCCTTCCCTCCACGACCACCCTGCAGGAGTGGGTCGGGGAAATGAAGACCTCTCCCAAGGGCCCGTTTATCCGCATTCGCTGGTTTTGCAAGGATGGAACCGTCATGCCTCCCAAGGCTTACGCCTGCAAGGATCACGGCGGAGGAATTCAGCACGGGGAGTGGAGCGAGCGCACGAAGGAAATGCGCGCGGGCGGCTACGAAATCGGAAACGTCCTGGCGGCTCTCGACGCCGAACCCTTCGTGGGGTCAAACCCCAATGAAAAACTCCTGAAACAGATTCTTCTCGAGCGATTCCTCATCGGTTGGGACAACGGCTGGATTTTTCGCGGCGCCCGGACGTATCGCGGAGCCCTGCAGAGCGAAGGAGAAGAAGCGGGGGCCCGGCGGATCGTCATGGGCATGGCAGCCGACCCCCAATGGCGCACCCCCGAGCGATACATGCTCCTTCGGGAAACCGTCCGACTGTTGCCGCTTCAATCCGACGAACAGACCGCATCGTACGTAAGACGCCTGGCTCTCGAGATCGCCGCCAAGGACAGCGGGTTCAACAACCTGCGCGCCAAGATCCACAATGCCCCCGACGCCAACGACGCCCAGAGCGTCCGGGACTACGCAAAAAAGAAGGGCAAGAAGGCGCTCTCCGGCGACTACGAAGAACTCGCCGCCAGCATCGATCGGCTCTACCAAAGCGACGGCGGCGCAGCCGCCCTGGAAGAACTCGCCTCGAAGATCACGAATCCGGAACTGGGCCAACAGCTGCGGGCCGGCGCGGCCAAGCTTCGCGGCAACGAGACCCCCGAGCAGGAACTCGCCACGGCGAGCCACATGCTGGCCGTTCTCCGAGATGGAGAGAGCCAGATTACGGACCCGGCGGTCGCCGTAGAAGCCCTGCAAACGAGCCTGGCCCTCGAAAACGAGGTCTATGCCGTCGGCAACTCGTTGATGAAGAAGCTCCCCGAGATGAGTCGGCGCCAGCGTGTCTCCATCCTCCAGGCCAGCGCGGAAGCCCTCTACGGAGCGGGATTCCTGAGCAAGCGCCAGCTGAAAGCGGCCCAGGACAGCGTCGAGCGCATGACCCAGGACGGCGATCCCAACCTGGGCCTCTACCGCGACGAGTTGCGCTACCTGGCCCGGGTACCCGAGTGGTCGGACCGCCTGATGGCCTTCAATTTCGGTGAAACCGTCGAAGCCTGGGCCGCCATCGAACCCGAGGCCCACCTCTACAGCCAGGATCGGATGCGTGGCAGCCCGCTTCTCGTGTACGGCGCCGTCATCGATTCGCTTTCGCTGGACGGGAACCAGTTGGCGGGGATTCGCCACGAGCTCTTCGGCAAGAGCGTCGGCAGCGGACTCCGGGCATTGAACCCGGGCCTCGCCCAGGGCGCGTTGCGCCTGGGGTCGAAGGCGGCCGAAAAGGACGTCGACGCCGGTGGAATCTACGTATTGCCGGAAACCACGGCCGATCTGCCCCCCGTGTCGGGGATCCTGACTCGCGGCGAGGGAAACTCCCTTTCCCATGTTCAGTTGCTCGCCCGCAACCTGGGAATTCCCAACGTCGTCGTCGGGGAAGAACATCTCGCGGTGGTCAACGAGCACGCGGGAGATTCCGTGGTGCTGGCCGTGAGCCCCGGAGGCATCGTCCATCTCGACGACTGGGGTCCGAAATGGGAACAGTACTTCACGTCCGACGAGGATGGCGGGGTCGCGAGCACCGAAGGGTTGGTCATCAGCCCGGACCTCGAAAAGCTCGACCTGACCGTGGATCGCCTCGTCACGCTCTCTTCGCTCCGGGCGACCGACTCGGGCAAGCTCTCGGGACCCAAGGGCGCCAACCTCGGCGAACTGAAACACACCTTTGGCGATGCCGTCCCGAACGGCTTTGTCATTCCCTTCGGCATCTTCCGAGAACTCCTGAACAAGCCCCTCGAAGACGGCGGTCCCAGCGTCTGGGACTGGATGAAGGAACGCTACGACGCCATCGCCGCCGAGAAGGACGCGAAGAAGAAGAAAACAATGGTCGCGAACTTTCTCGACCGGCTGCGCAACTGGATCCTGGAGGTCGACCCCGGGCCGAAGTTTCGCAACTCCTTGAAAAACCAGCTGCGCGAAAGTTTCGGACCGAACGGCACCTACGGCGTATTCGTTCGAAGCGACACGAACGTGGAAGACCTTCCCGGGTTTACCGGCGCCGGTCTGAACCTCACGGTGGCCAACGTGGTCGGTTACGACAACATCTTGAAGGCCATTCACCGGGTCTGGGCATCTCCCTTTGACGAACGCGCCTACGGCTGGCGCCAGTCGCACATGGACAGGCCCGAATACGTCTTCCCGGCGGTGGTGATCCAACTCGCCTACGCGGGAGACAAGTCCGGAGTCATGGTGACCACGGATATCGAAAACGGAGTCCCGGGTTGGGTCTCGGTCGCGATCAGCGAAGGGGTCGGCGGCGCCGTGGAAGGCCAGGCCGCCGAGGCCGTTCGGATCGACACCGTGCACAGGCGACTCCGGTTGCTTGCCCAGGCCACCGCACCAGAAAAGACGGTCCTGAACCCGCGAGGCGGTGTCGAGCACGTTCCCGCCAGCGGCACTTCCCGGGTGCTCCAGTCCAGCGAAGCCATCCAGTTGATCGATCTCGCCAAGAAGGTGCGCAACCTGGATTCTCTGCGAGACGAAAACGGCAAGGTGCTGCCGGCCGACATGGAATTCAGTTTCAAGAACGGACAACTTGCCCTGCTCCAGATTCGACCGTTTGTCGAAAGCGAGAGCGCACTCACCAACCCCTACTTGACCGAACTCGACAGCCAGGCGCGCGGGGGAGACAACCTGCGCGTGTCCCTGGATGGCGTGCCGCCTACAAGCGAATGAGGAAATCAAAAATGAAGCGATGGATTGCGCTGGTGACGAGCATCGGAATCCTGTTCCCGGGAACCCTCGGAGCCTATCCCCTCGATGGGTACGAGGACACGGACATCACCCGTCTCGACGCCTATTGGCTCGCACGGCAGGTGATCATCGACCAGAAAATCCTTCCGAAGGGGATCTTCTGGAAATCCGACGACATCAAGCTCCGCCTCCTCAACGACTCGAGCTACACCCTGCCGGCGCCGGATCCCGCGCTTTCCGCGAAGATCAAGGCGATGCTGGGTTCGGACTGGCGTTCCTACGGAATTGCCCTGCTGGACTACACGGACCCCAAAAAACCGGTGTACGCCGCAGTCAATCCCAACCGATCGCAAAATCCGGCGAGCGTCGGAAAGATCACCATCATGCTGGGCTGGTTCCAGGCACTGGCCAACCTCTACCCCGATGACATCGCCGCCCGGGCCCAAATTCTTCGGGATACGACGATCACCGCCGACGGCTTCATCCAGAGAGACCGCCACGATGTTCCCTTCTGGAAGCCGGGAGATCCCAAGGTTCTTCGACGACCCATCGAGGAAGGGGAAACCGACAACCTCTGGACCTACATGGACTGGATGATCTCTGCGAGTTCAAGTGCCGCCGCTGGGATGATGATGAAAGAACTCATGCTCTTGAATCACTTCGGCAAGGAATACCCCGTCTCCGAGGAGGTCTCCCGGAATTTCTTCGAGAAGACCTCCAAGCGGGACTTGGTGAAACTCTTCCGTCGCTCGATCCAGGAGCCGCTGAAGCAAAACGATATCGACCCCCAGAAGTTTCGGCAGGGGAAATTCTTTACGCGCGAGGGAAAGCGTCGAGTTCCGTCCACCGCCAACAGCATCGCAACGGCGCGAGAACTTCTTCGTTTCGTGATGTTCATGGAAGAGGGGAAGCTCGTCGATCCCTGGTCCAGTCTCGAAATGAAAAAGGTCCTCTATCTCACCGATGCCCGGGTCCGGTACGCGGCAAGTCCCGCCCTCGACGACGCGGCCGTCTACTACAAGTCGGGCTCGCTCTACGGCTGCAAACCCGAGAAGGGCTACGAGTGCGGAAAATACCGGGGAAACCGGATCAACAACCTGAACTCGATGGCGATCGTCGAGACCGACGGCGACCACGGAAATCTTCGCTACGCAGTCGTCGTTCTATCAAACGTCCTGAAGAAGGATTCTTCGGAAAAGCACCAGGAACTCGCGGCCAAGATCCACGCGCTCATCGGGTCGATGCACTGAGCTAGCGGCGCCTGCGTTCGGATCCCCAGCGAGGCTCCGTGGAGGCCTTGCGCGAGCGGGCATCGCCGTCCCGAAACATCCCGTCGACGGCCGCGGCGATGTCTACCATCCACTGGCCCCCCTCCTTGTCGTCGCTGAGTGCAACGAGGATGTAGGTCCTCTGGCCTTTGCGCACCAGCGCGGAATCGGAGTGAAAGGTTCGCCAGGACCCCGACTTCCGGAGAAGTCTCGCGCCCGGGGACACGTACAGAAGGCCTGCCACGAACTTGTGCTTGAGTTCGCTGCCTTCCATGATCTCCCTCATCTCCTCGCTGTGCTCCGGCGTAACGAGGTTCCCGGTTTCCAGCAGGTAGTAGAAGCGGGCCACCTGTATCGCCGTGGCCCCGTGAGAGAGATTGTGGAGCGGGTCCCGTTTCCAGAGCCCGGACTTGGCGTAGTCCTTTCCAACCCAGATCCCCCCGTTATGAGCGGGGTCGTAGAGTCGATAGCGCGGCGAGAGAAGCACGCGCGCGATGTTCTCCTTGCCGACCCGTTTCATCATCTCCGTGGTGGCCGGGTTCGAGGAGCGGCGAATCATCGCCTTCATCAACTTCTCGGTCTTCGCATCGTATTTCATCTGGCCGGTGGCAATCATCTCGAATGCGGCGAGCAGTACGGCGATTTTCGGAAGGCTCGCGGCGTACATCATCTCGTCGCCGTTGACCTCGGCCATCCGGGGGCGGTTCGGATCGGTCACGTCGACGAGGACCACGCTTAGATCCTTGTCCCGCACGTCATCGTCGAGGGACAGGCGGCCGAGCGTCTCTTCGAGTTGCTCCTGGAGTCCGGGGTCGCGGTAGTCCCACAGGGGTGCCTTGTCTTCAAATGGCGCGATCGCGTCGAGGGCCCACATCTTCTGCAACTGGGGGTCGCGGAAGGTCGCGGCCGCGGAGGGAACCGGAATTTCGCCTCCGGCGCTCTCGTCGCCGTGAACCGGAAACGCGATCCATAGGACGAGAAAAAGGGCCCCGCCGAGAACGTCAGCCCGGCGCATTCGCTTCCGCCTCCTGGGAGAGCACCCGGTGCCGGGAGATGACCACGAAGGAGAGCGCGATCCACACCAGGACCAAGCCGATGTTGAGCGCATAGAAGTTGGCTACCGGAAGAGCGAGAAAGTTGACCCCCACGAGGACCGTAAGCGCGGCGAGTCCGTCCCCCATCCGCGCTCCCACGGTGTCGATCGTCGGCTTGGCCTTGTAGACGACGGCCGAAGCCACCGGAAGCCAAAGGACGTTTCGCGCGGTGTTGTTGATGGAGTAGTCGGTCGCGTTCTCGGCCACCTTCATCGTCTTGACCACCATCAAGCTCCCGAGCACAGCCATGGCCGAATACGAAACGAGCGCCACAACGGGCATGAGCAGGAGAAGAGCCCCGAAGCCTCCGTAGCGAAGCAGTCGCGAAGCCACAAAGGCCTGGAGAATGAGGGCCACCCAGTTCACCATCCCAAAGAAGCTCGCATAGAAGGTCGTCGTCTCCTGGCGGATAAACGTGAGCATCGCTCCCCCGTCGGCTACCCCGAGGGAATGCGCCTTGTCGGCCAAAACGTCTTGCAATACCCAGTAGAGGAGATTTTCGCCGTTTGTGTTCACCCAATTCACGAGAAGCGTCACGACCGCGACGGCGAGCAGAAACCGGCTGGCGAGAACGAGCGAGAGTCCGCCCTGGTGACCTTCGGACTCGCCCGCGTCGGCCGGTTCAGCGGACTTCGGTCCCGGATCCGCCGGGGCCTCCGAGCGCGATGCCACGGTTTCCCGGGCGTCTACCCACCGGGTAAAGGCGATGGAGAGGCCGAGAGGCACCAGCGATACCAACAGCAGCATGTCCGTCGGCACGATTCCGGACTCCACCAACCATCCCGCGATCGAAGCCCCAAAGGCGCCTCCGGCGGTGGCTCCGATGGCGATGAGCGGAAGGATCCGGCGACCCACGCCATCGCTGTAGATGTCGGCCGCGAAAGCCCAGAACTGGGCCACGATGAACACCCCGAACATGCCCACCCAGAGATAGAAGACGATCCCCATGAAAGGCAGGTTGTCGAGAAAGAAGCCCGGCTGAAGCGCCCAGAAGATGACGATATTCCCCATAAAGAAGACCGTGGCGCGCGTGATGAGATCACTCCGCGTCCAGTATTCCGAGAGACGTCCGTAGAACGAAACCACGGGGATCAGGATCAACGCCTGGAAGAAACTCGAATAGGCCTTGACCTCGACCTTCGACAGACCCTCGATGTCCGAGACGGCGATCCATCCCTCGCGAAGGGGCTTCACGAAATAGTAGGCGCACAGCACCAGGAAGACGTTCGCGAGCATGAGAAGCGCGCTGGTCTCTTCGCCATCACGAATGTCCGTGAAGAGTCGAAGAAAAGAGACCACGCGACTACGGGAGCGATTGGGCGATGACACGGGCTCCTCGATCCTCCCTCCGGACGGGGGGCTGGACCGCCCGCCGTTTCGGTCATTCTAGGGTGCCCGCGACCCGAAGGGCAATCACTCGCCCGCACCCCAGGGGTACCCGCTTCGAACGCAGCGATGGCCCACCCCTCGCTTGGAAACGGTTACCATCCCAGCCCGACAAGCATCCGCCCGGAAAATACCGGGATGCAACCAGGGAGGAAAAGATGGGAAGGCTCGACGACCGCGTGGCCCTGGTGACGGGCGGTACCTCGGGGATCGGGTTGGCATGCGCTATGCGCTTTGCTCGAGAGGGAGCCCGGGTGGCCGTACTCGACGTCGCCGAACCGCCCGAAACCGCCTGGAAGACCGTATGCGAATCGGACCCCGAGGCCCTGCGACTGGAAGCCGACGTCCGCGACGAGGAATCCATCGAAGGAGCGGTCGCGCGCGTGACCGAAACGCGCGGCCCCATTGACATCCTGGTGAACGCGGCAGGCGTTCATGGAATCGGCAGCGTCGACATGCTGGAATCCGAGGAATGGGACCGGGTTCTCGACATCAACCTCAAGGGAACCTACCTGGTCTCGAAATACGTGGTTCGCGGGATGCGCGAGCGCCGCCGCGGGAGCATCATCAATCTCGCTAGCGTGGAGGGGCTCGAGGGAATGGAGTCCCAGGCGGCCTACAACGCCTCGAAGGGCGGCGTCGTCTTACTGACCCGCAACATGGCCTGCGACTTCGGGCCCGACGGAATTCGCGTCAACTGCCTCTGCCCGGGATACATCGAGACCCCGATGACACAACTTCTCCGGGAAGAGGCGCTCCAGCCTGTCCACGACCGTTTCCTTGGACTCCACCTGCTGGGGCGATCCGGGCAACCGGAGGAGGTGGCCGGAGCGGCTCTCTTCCTGGCATCGGACGATGCGTCGTTCGTAACCGGTCACGCGCTCGCCGTGGACGGGGGGTTCACCGCCGGCCGCCGCCTCGAATACTCCGACCTCGCGCAGTCGGTCCCGTCCGCCCCATGACCGGTCTCGTCGAAGGCAAGGTGGCTCTCGTCACCGGGGGCGGCTCTGGAATCGGTCGCGCCTCTGCGCTGGCTTTCGCGCGGGAGGGCGCGCGCGTGATGGTAAGTGACGTCGATTCGACCAGCGGCGAAGAAACCTGCGAACAAATCCGTTCGAGCGGCGGCGAAGCCCATTTCGTGCAGGCGGATGTCTCATCGGAACCGGAGGTGGCGAACCTGGTCGCCCAGTGTCTCGACACCTACGAAAGGCTGGACTGTGCGCACAACAACGCCGGGATCACCGGGGGCAAGGGGCCGCTCCACGAAATCGACCTCGACGCCTTCGAGGAGACACTTCGCGTGAACCTCACGGGGGTTTTTCTGTGCATGAAGCACGAGATCCCGGTCATGACCCGGGCGGGCGGCGGCGCCATCGTCAACACCGCTTCGGGGGCGGGACTGATTGCCACGCCGGGACTCTCGCCCTACTGCGCCTCGAAACACGGCATTCTCGGACTCACGAAGACCGCGGCTGTCGAGAACGCCGCCACCGGAATTCGCGTCAACGCCGTTCTTCCCGGAAGCACCGAAACGCCGATGCTGGAGGCCAGCCTCGCCCTCGGTCCCCAGATCGAAAAGATGATCCGCGCCAACCAGCCCGGGGGACGCTTCGGGCTCCCCGAGGAGATCGCCGAAGCCGTGGTCTGGCTCTGTTCGGGACGCGCCTCCTTCGTATCCGGCGAGTCGATGTTGGTCGATGGCGGAGCCATCGCGCGCTAGATCCAAACGAGAGGAAACCCGAGTGAAGTTCAACATCGCGACGGCCTTTGCCGACATCGAACACCTCTGCTCGATCGCCGAGACGGCCGAAGAATGCGGCTACGACGGCGTCGCGGTGTCCGATCACGTCGTCCATCCCGAGAACATCCGGTCCCCCTATCCCTATACCCCGGATGGCCAACCCCGCTGGCAGCCGTCCGCTCCGTGGGCCGACCCCATCGTGGCCATCGCCGCGATGGCGGCCTCTACCGAGAGAATCCGTTTCGTGACCAGCGTGTTCGTTCTCCCCATGCGCAACCCCTTCCTCGTGGCCAAGGCGGTCGGGACGGCCCAGGTCCTTTCCCAGGGCCGGGTCATCCTGGGGATCGGTATGGGTTGGATGAAAGACGAGTTCGAACTCCTGGGGCAGAACTTCCACGATCGCGGGCGGCGCGCCGACGAGATGGTCGAAGTGCTTCGCACGCTCTGGAGCGAGGGGATGGTCGAGTACCACGGCGAATTCTACGATTTCGAACGACTGGCGATGACGCCCGCCCCCCGGACGCGCGTGCCGATCTTCGTGGGCGGGTTCTCGGCGCCAGCCCTGCGCCGCGTGGCTCGCCTCGCCGACGGCTGGATCTCGGATTCGCACAGCGAAAAGGAGATCACCGAGATCGTCGGTCGAATCGCGACCCTACGCCGCGAAGCCGGGCGGGAGGGGTTGCCTTTCGAAGTGTTCGGGGCATGTACCGACATCGGAGATCTCGACGGCTATCGCCGACTGGAGGACGCCGGCATCACCCACATGACCGCCATGCCCTGGCTGAAAGCGGGATCCCCCGACCCCCCGCTGGAGGAAAAATGCGACGCCCTCCGCCGCTTTGCCGACGAATTCGTGTCGAAGCTCGCGTAAAACTCTAGACCGCCTCGACCGCGCCCCCTCGTCTCAGAAAGATCTCTGCGCCCTGGACCTCGACGGCGGGAGCCGGCCCCAGGCGCAAGGCGTGGCCGTCACAACTCTGCCCGGTTTGCACGTCGAACCGGTAACCGTGCCACGGGCAGACGAGGGTGTCGGGCGCTTCGGGGTCGACGTCGAGCGGACCCAGCCAGTGGGGACAGACCAGCGAGTATGCGCGCACGCTCCCACCGCGTTCTTCCAGGCGAATCCGCACACCGTCGAACTTCACCGTCGTGGGGAGCTCCGCCAGCAAGGCCACCCGGCTCCCCGGGGAGTACTCCTCGGAACGCTTCGGGAGGGAATGTGCCGTCCGCCGCTCTCGCTCCTGGATCATGGATTCGTCCTGGTCCCATAGGCGCGTGTAGAGCTTGACCAGGGCCGCACCCAGGGCCTCCGACGCTGGCTCGTCGAGCCCTGGAACATGAAATTCCACGGTGACCGCCGTCTCCGCCGAGGAGACCTCGGCGAGCCGGGTCCAGATTTCCGTCCCGGCGCCGGGTCCCTCGACGGTTCGGGTGACGTAGCGCTGCTCGTCGCGGTCGACGAGCAATTCGATCCGCATCGACGCCCCGCTCTCCGCCGGGGGCAAGCCTACCCGGGCCCGCCATCCCCAGCGCCCGGACTCCTCCAGGGCAATCGACGCAAAACTCTCCCGGTGGAGCCACGGCAGGTGCTCCCAGTCGTAGACGTTTTCCCAGACCCTCGAAAGCGGTGCCCGAACGACCCGCTCGTAAAGCGCCACCCGTTTCGGACGTTTCGGAGACCCCGCCGGGTCCTTCGCGTCGCTCATTGTCTCCGCGCCCTGCCTCTCCGTTCCCATCGAACCGGCCTCGGCTCGATGGCCGTCACCAACTATAATGGAGGCATGCCCATCCAGGTCACTCAACCGGAACTTCTCGGGCGCAGCGATTCGAGCCTGACGCTCTCCTTCCAGGTCCAGGACGAGACCGGGAGACACGTCGACTCCGCGGCGCGCATTCTCCTCAATGGCGACCTCCATGCCACGGTCGACCCGTCCACGCCGACGCGCCTGGTACGCATCGAGGGGCTCGCGCCGGGCTCCAATTACACGCTGGAGATCGAGGGCGAACACGGAGAACGGGCGCTCCACGACGAGTTCTTCCCGCACGAAGCCGAAACCCTCCCCGCACCCACGGCCCGGGAGGCCGCCACCTTCGCCAGCCTGAACGACGTCCACTTCGGAGAAAAGAAGATCGGCGGGGTTCTCACCGAGGACAAGGAATACGGAGACGAAGCGCCCGGTTTCCCGGTGATCCGTGCCGACGACACCGCGATCCCCTACCCGCGCTTCATGAATACCGACGCCGTCACGCAGATCAACGCACTCGGGGTGGATGCCGCCATCGTGAAAGGCGACATCGCCGACCGCGGTCTCCCCGAACAATTCCAGGAGGCGGGAGAGTGCTTCGGGAATTTTGAAATGCCCTACCACGCTCTACTCGGCAATCACGACTACCTCGGAGAAAAGGCGGGCCACCCGGCGGATGGGTACGCACTCCTGGGACAAGAACCCGCCCCACGCCGCATCGAAATCGGCGGATGGCACCTGCTGCTTCTGGAGACCGCCCTGCCCGGGCAACACCACGGAGTCTTCGGGCGCGATCGACTGGACTGGCTCGAAGCCGCGCTCAGCGAAAGTTCCGCGACCGGGGCGCCGACCCTGCTCGTCATGCACCACCAGCCCGTTCCGCGGTCTCATGGCGACAGCTACCCCAATTCGATTGGACTTCGACCCGAAGATTCCGAGCTCTTCTTCGAAATGGTGGGCCAACACGCGGTGATCCGGGCCGTGCTCATCGGCCACACCCACCGCAATCGCGTGCGCCTCTACCCGGCCTCCGGCGACGTGCCCTTTGCGGAAACCACCAATACCAAGGATTACCCGGGGACCTTCGCCCACTACCGGCTTTTCGAAGACGGCTCCCTGCACCAGGAGGTCCGCCGCATCGAAAGCCCTCGCGCCCTGGAACATTCCACCCGGTGCCGGGGACTCTTCCGCGGCCTCTACCGGAACTTCACGATGGGATCCCTCGCCGACCGCTCTTTCGCCGTGCCGGCTCTCGCCTAGGAGAGCCTAGGGAGCGCCTGGCTTTTCGCTCTCGGCGGTCGCAGTCCACCCCCGGCGTGCGAGGCTTTGCGTGGCGGGCTCGATCGCGTTCGAGTAGATCCAGGCCGTCGCCACGTCGCCGTCCCGGAGAACAAATTCCTCGAACATGAGCGAAACCTTTTCTCCCCGGCGGACGCAGAGAATGAGGACGTTCTCGTCGATTTCCCCACTCGTGTCGGGATCCACTCCGTTCTCGGGACTCGCGTAAACCCACTCGCCCTCGACGATCTCTCCGCGACGCTCTCGCAGCTCCCATCGGTCTAGATCGTGGGCGGAATCGAATACCGCCCGGGCCCCGCCGCCGTCGACGAGTTCCCGGGAGAGCCCCGTGTAACCGGGGACCGTCGCCACGTAGGCCTCGGGTACCGCGAAGTACGACCGGGCCCGCTCGACCCAGGCCGCGTTGAGCGAAGGATTCGAAGTGAGGGCGACGACGGTTTTTACCTGGGGAAAGCGAGCCCGTTGCAGCGTTCGCTCCTGCACCGCATTGCCAAAGACCACCGGGAAACCGGCCTCTTCCGCGCGGCGGGCGTGCTGCGGGTTCGAATCGAGAAAGACGACGGGGGTTCCCGAGCGGACCACCTGGCGCGCCAACGCGAGGCCCAACCCGTGAACTCCCAGCAAGGCCACCGTGTCGCGCCCGGGCAGCCGAACCCCGAGGAGTCGACCCACCCCGGGAGCGGTGAAGCCCGCGAGAATCACGGTGACGGCAATCGTGAGAAAAACGAGCGCGCGCAACTCCGTGCCTCCGGAAATCCCCGCTTGTTCGAGGCTCATCGAAACCACCGAAGCCACGGCCGCCGCCACGATGCCGCGCGGAGCCATCCAGGCCACGAAACTGCGCTCTCGCCAATCGAGTTCGGAGCCCCAGGTGGAAACGATCACCCCGAGAGGCCGGACAACGACCACCAGCACGCCGACCACGGCCAGGCCCGACCAACCGAGGTCCCGGACCTGTTCGAAGCGAACGTCCGCCGCCAGCATCACGAAGATCAGCCCGATCAGCAGGACGGTGATCTCCTCCTTGAACTCCTTGAGATCCCGAGCGATGGGTGTCTCGGTGTTTCCCATCGCGACACCGGCCAACGTGACGGCCAGCAACCCGCTCACGGAGATGACTGTTTCGCACACGGCGAAGAGGAGCAGCACCAGGGCCAGTACGAAGATGTTGGCGTGGCCTTCGGGCACGAGACCCCGCCACCGAAACAGGGCCGCCATTCCGAAGCCGGCGGCGATTCCCACCACCGACCCGAAACCGAAACGCACCAGGAAGTCCCGCCCGCTCGCCGCGAAGCTTTCCGACCCCGACCCCAGAACGATTTCGAGAACGACCACGGCGAGAATCGCGCCCACCGGGTCGATCAAAACCCCCTCGGCCTCGAGGACCGTCGCGGGGCGAGGACGCAGTCGGAGCGCACCGATCAAGGGGCCCACCACCGTGGGTCCCGTCACCACCACGAGACTCCCAAAGAGGAGCGCGAGCGACCAGTCCCAGCCGAGCAATCCTCGAGCAGCGAGGGTTCCGCCCGCCAGGGTGATGAGCGCTCCCCACGTCACGAGCCTTCGGATCGAGGCCTGCTCCCGGCGGAGTCGAGACCCCTCGAGATTCAACCCGCCTTCAAAGAGAATGACGGCGACGGCAAGATCGACGAGGACGAAAAGCCCGTCACCCAGGCTGCTTGGGTCGATCCAACCGAGCCCATCGGGCCCCAGCGCCCAGCCGACGCCGAGCAGGAGAACGATCCCCGGTACCCGGAGATGGTGGGCCAGGGACTGGGCAACGACGCCCGCCGCGAGGGCCAGAGCGGGCGTGAGAATCGAATGCACCCCTTCCACACCACCAGCCTACACCGAACCCGGCGGCATTGCCGCGTCCCCGCCGCCGGTACGCGGTAGACTCCCGGCAATCCCCGCCGAGAGGAAGATGTCCAAGAACGAAGGTTCCATCCGCTACGAATCCGTCGACGAGGGCTATTTCGGCGCGCGACGACTGCGCCGTCACGCGCGGGTCGGTTCGCTCTGGGCTCTCGGGGTCGGCGCCGTG
This sequence comes from Myxococcota bacterium, assembly GCA_036228265.1. Taxonomy (GTDB): domain Bacteria; phylum Myxococcota_A; class UBA9160; order UBA9160; family UBA4427; genus CAJXIC01. Next base: position 18,688 of record JAZAOF010000040.1, read on the forward strand.
ATCTCGGGCGATTTCTTCGGCTGGAATTTTGGGCTCGCAGCAGGCGGATTCGGCGGTCTCCTGGTGGCCACGATCGTCATCACGGCGCTCTACACCGGCCTCTGCTTCAGCATCGCCGAGATGTCGCCGGCGCTTCCCCACACGGGCGGCGCCTACTCCTTCGCGCGCTCGGCCATGGGACCCTGGGGCGGTTACGTAACCGGCCTGGCCGAGAACATGGAGTACATCCTCACCCCCGCCGTCATCGTGGTGGGCATCGGCGGCTACCTCGGAGCGATCTTCGGAACCCCGGACGGCTGGGAACCCCTCTGGTGGGCGGTGGCCTACGCCCTCTTCGTGGGGCTGAACATCGCGGGGGTCGAAGCCACCTTTCGCTTCACCGTGGGAGTCACCCTCCTGGCTCTCGCGATCCTCGCGGTCTTCTGGATCGGCGCCCTGCCCCACCTCGACCTCGCTCGCTTTGCCTTCGACGTCGAACCCGAAGCCGGCGGATCCACCTGGTTTCCGATGGGTGCCCGCGGCGTCTTCGCCGCCTTGCCCTTCGCGATCTGGTTCTACCTCGCGATCGAACAACTCCCCCTCGCTGCCGAGGAATCCCATGACCCCCGGCGAGACATGCCGCGCGGGATCCTCCTGGGGCTGCTCACGCTCGTGATCTGCGCGTTTCTGACCCTGGTTCTCTCCGCGGGGATCTCCCCGGGAGCCGCGGCCCTGGGAACTTCCGACGAACCGCTCTTCGACGGCCTGCGCACGATTTTCGGAGACGGGATCGGCGCCCGCTTGCTCGCCGCCATTGCCGTGGCGGGGCTCGTGGCGAGTTTCCACAGCATCATCTTCGCCTACGGGCGACAAATCTACTCCCTTTCGCGGGCGGGGTACTTCCCGCGCTGGCTGTCGCGAACCCACTCCACGCGGGAAACGCCCCACATCGCGCTGATCGTGGGAGCCCTCATCGGATATGCGGTCGCGCTCACGATTCACAGCCTGGGTTCCGACAGTCCCGTGGGCGCGGTTCTCCTCAATCTCGCGGTCTTCGGCGCGGTCATCTCCTACGTCTTGCAGATGCTTTCGTTCATCCTGCTGCGCATCCGGCTTCCGCACATGGAGCGCCCGTACCGTAGCCCGCTGGGCATTTCGGGAGCCGCCGTAGCCCTGATCATCTCCGCCGTCACACTGGTCGCGCTTTTCCTGGCCGACCCCATCTACCAGAAGGTCGCCTTCGGTGCCGCGCTCTGGTACGCCCTGGGACTTCTCTACTTCGCCGTCTACGGGCGCAAACGACTCGTCTTCGCTCCCGAGGAGGCCTTTGCCCTGCACGTCGCCCAGCAAACGCCGCCCGGCGAGTCGCAGACATGAAATTGATCCGAGCCCACGCTCTGATCTCGGGCCGCGTGCAGAACGTCTGGTTTCGCGACTCGACCTGCCGACGTGCCCGGGAACTCGGCATCGGTGGATGGGTGCGGAACCTGGACGACGGGCGCGTCGAAGCCACCTTCGAAGGCGACGCCGACCAGGTAGCCCAGGCCCTCGACTTCGTGCGCCAGGGCCCTCCCCAGGCGCGGGTCGAAGACGTCGACATCACCGAAACCTCGGTCTCGGAAGCGGCGTCGACTTTTTCGATTCGCTAACCCGCCGCTCAGGACGCTGGAAACCGGAAGTCGATCCACCTCTCCTCGCCATCGGTTCCGCGCACCCGCACGACAACCGACGAGTCCCGAGCCAGGGAGTTCATGAACTGGACGCCCGCGGCCGGGTTGTCGACGAGTTCGCCGTTGGCTTCGACGACCAGGTCTCCGCTGCGAAAGCCCAGGAGATCCCAGAGACTCCCTTCGTCCACGTTCCTGACCTCGACTCCAAGAAAATCATGCCGGTCGTAGACCGCCTCGATCCGGGCCGTGCCGTAGAGACGCGTGGGCTGGCGCATCTCCTCGAGCGTCTCCCCGGGTTCCTCGGCGATTTGCGACCTCCGCAACCGCGGCGCAATCTCGGTGGGGACAGAGACCTGCTCCGGTTCGGCGGCCACGGGGGCCGCCGACACCGGAGTCGGCCTCGCGGGGATCTTCTCCGAGCCGAACCACAGCCAGCCTGCGAACGCCGCACCCAGCAGGGTGGCGGGAAGCCGCCAGCGGTCTCGAATCGTTCCCTTCATGGCCTCGCCGCCGCCTCAATACCGCCCGGGCCGGTGCTTTTCAGTGAAGTCGAGGACCGACCAGAGCGCAGACGGATCTCCTCGCGGGTCGTGGAGCGGCGCGGGAGCGCCCACCTGGAACGGAACATCGCAATCCGTCTGGAGCTTCTCTTCCACACCATCGATGCGGATGCGAAGGGTCTTTCCGAGCGCGGCTTCGCCGTGGGCTGTCCCGTCGATGGTGTAACCGTTCTCGGCCGGCAGCGACAGAATCGTGCCCGGGGCCAGGTCGACCCCCGCGTAGACGACCGGGTGCCGGCGGAACGATTTCGCCTTGAACTCCACCGTGGCATCCGCCACGGCCGGGCCGGTGTACTGGAGAAGCACCGCGGCGATCTTCTTCGTGCAGATCTGGGGTTCATCCGGGGGCTCCGTCACGCCGATCGTCGCCGAAGCCGAAGCCGGCTCGCAGACCAGGCCGGCCACGTCGCCGGTCGCCGTCACGGTGTTGGTCGTCGTCGTTTCCACCGAGAAGCGATTGACGATGATCTGGCTTTCTCCCGGGGCCAGTGAAATTCCGGAACCGAGAGAGCCAAACACGTCGTCTTCGAGCGCCACGTGATCGACCGTTTCGTCGTTCGGGTTGGAAACCACGACCGTGTAGTCGACGTCATCCGCCAGGGCCACTTCGCCCCCGTCGGTCGTCCGGATTCCGAAGACCTGGAAGGCTCCAAAGCGATCACCCAGGTTCAGTGGCTGCGAACACGAGGTGTGGAAATAACCCGCTTGCAGCATCTCGTCGGTCACCCCGTCGTAGACCCAGAAGCCCGTCGCATGGGTGAGGATGTCCTTCCCACAGAAGGAGGGCAGGATGTCGAGAACGTCCCCCCCCACGACGGCGGATTCGTCGAGATAGGCCCTCGAGTGCGGGGGCGGGGTCTTCCCGTCGGCAATGACCACCCGCACCGGGTTGGCGCTGGGCGATCCGAGATCCGAACAGCCCACCTTCGAGGAACCCTGGGTGTTCATGGTCTGGTTGCAGTCGCCCCCGACGTAGCGAAGCTGGAGGGAGCGAACCTTGCCCAGGCAGTGGGGCGGAGAAAGCGTGTCGATGTCGGTGATGCATTCATCGTCCGGATCGCTCGGAAGGGTCACCGTGCCGCCCCCGGTGGAAGTCAACGAGACGACGCGCACGCTGCCAAATTGCATCCCGGGGCCCAGCGGCTCGGAGCAGGAGGTGTGGAACTTGTCGAACTCGATGATCTCCGAATGTCCACCCGACCGCCCGATCTTGACGAAAACGCTCTTCCCGACGGTCGGATGGCCGCCGCTTTCCGGTTCGACGACGAACGTGTCACCCACCGCGACGTCGGACTCGATGGCGAACACCCTCTTCTTGCGGCGCTTCTCCCCCCACCAATGCCAATCCCAGCTCCAGCGTCGGCGGAACTCCCCGCCCACCAGGATGTCCACCGGGCTCTCGCCGTCGGCTCCACCCCAGCACGCGGTCTTGCGCCGGTTTTGCAGGTGGCTGCTCGCCGAACAGCCACCGCCGGTGTACTCGAGCACCATCGATGTCACGCGCCCCTCGCAGGCATCGCCGATCACGTCGGGCGGCTGCACCACGCACCCCTCGACTTCGACCTGCAGGTTGCACTGCTGGACCGGCTCGAGAAACGGCCCGACGGTGGTCCCCGTGGCCGCAAGCGAGGCCTGGGCGTCGAACGAAAGCATGTTATCCCCCACCGTTCCGGGCAGAAGCGGCGAATGGATATACAGCAACTGGGTGGCTTCCAGGTTCGCCACGGGTTCGGTGAGAAAATCCCAACTCACGATGCCGTAGGTCGTGTCCACCGTCGTGGCGGACGGGGCTACGCCCGGCGAACTCTCGATGACCCCCGCGGCCGTCACGAACGCGGTATCCACGGCGACTTCAAAAGCCGTCACCGCGGGGATGAAGCCCAGGGGCGTCCCCGTACCGCCATCGTGGGTCAGCTTGTAGATATACGTATTGTTGCCGGCGAGCGGCAGGGGGTTATCCGGGTTCGTGGGAAGCCAATACTC
>JAZAOF010000041.1:0-17311 GCA_036228265.1 Myxococcota bacterium
TCGTGGTGGGGCTGGGAGAGAGGAAGCAAGGGAAGCCGGATCCCGGGTTCGATCAAGCCCATTTCCGCGAGGGCGGCCTTAACGGGGATGGGATTGGTTTCGCGAAACAGCAGGTCGAACAGCGTCAGCAGGCGGTAGTGAATGTCTTGCGCGCGCTTGAGGTCGCCGTCGCGGAAAGCGTGCACGAGTTGGCTCATTTCGCCCGGCGCCACGTTCGAGGTCGTTGAAATGACGCCGCGCCCGCCAATGGCCAGCAGCGGGAGCGCGAGGGCATCGTCTCCCGAGAGAACGACGAAATCATTGGGGCACGCGCGGATCACCTCGGCCATCTGGTCGAGGTTTCCCGAGGCCTCCTTCACGCCGACGATCAACGGGTGTTGCGCCAGTGCGGCCAGCGTCTCTGGCAGTACGTTCGAGGCCGTGCGCCCCGGGATGTTGTACACGAGCAGGGGCAGACCCGTTTCGTCGGCCACGGCCCGGTAGTGGGCGATGAGGCCCTCCTGGGTCGGCTTGTTGTAGTACGGCGAAATCAGGAGCGCGCCCTGGGCACCCGCGTCGCGGGCGTGGAGCGTCAACTCAACAGCCTCCCGGGTATTGTTCGATCCGGTGCCGGCCACGACAGGAACGCGGCCGGCCGCGGCATCGACCACGATTTCGACCACCCGCTGGTGCTCGGCGTGGGAAAGCGTGGCCGACTCGCCGGTGGAACCGCACGGCACCAGGCCATCGACACCCGCAACCATCTGCCGTTCGACGAGTTCGCGCAGCGCGGCTTCGTCGACTTCGTCGTCCCGAAAGGGCGTCACCAGGGCCGTCAGCATTCCTTCGAACATGGCGTCATCCCTCCAGGACCGGAAAGTGGCCCGCGAAGACTTCCTCCGCGGGTCCGGTCATGAATACCGAAGCCTCGGGAGCGGACTGGCCCGGCCACTCGATCTCGAGCGTTCCGCCCCGGAGTTCGATCTGAACGTTGGAATCGACGCGTCCGCGCAGGACGGCCGTCACCGCAGTGGCGCACGCGCCACTGCCGCAAGCCAGGGTCTCTCCCGTGCCCCGCTCCCAGGTGCGCTGGCGGATTCGTCCGCGGTCCAGCACCTGGACGAATTCGACGTTGACGCGGTTGGGGAAGGCCGGGTGGTTTTCGATCGCGGAGCCCGCGCTCGCCACCGGGGCGCGATCGACGTCATCCACCTCGATCACCGCATGGGGGTTGCCCATTGAAACCGATGAGACGAGCCATTCACGGCCATCGGCCTCGAGCGGAGCATCGAGCACCGGTCCTTCCCCCGAGCCGAGCCGCGTGGGGATCTTCGCTGGTGAGAGGATGGGGCGTCCCATGTCGACCCGAACCCGGTTCGATCCCGCCCAACGGGGCCTCACGACCCCCGAGAGCGTTTCGACGCGAAGCTCGTCCCCGTCAAACCGGTCGCGATCGCGCAGGTACTTGAAGAAGGCACGAACGCCGTTGGCACACATTTCCACCTGGCTGCCGTCGGCGTTGTAGATGTCCATCCGGAAGTCTGCCGCCGCCGCGTCGCGGGGCGGCCGCACCACCAGAACCTGGTCGGCCCCCACGCCGAAGTTTCGGTCGCAGAGTTGCCGGGAGAACGACTCCAGGGCGGGCAACTCTTGAGCCGTTGCATCGAGGACGACGAAATCGTTGCCCGCTCCGTGCATTTTCGTGAATGCGATGACCCTGGATTCGTTCATCGGGACTCGCTCCCGGCGCTTTCGCGCTCCTCGACCCCGGACCCCTCTTCCGCACCGGGTTCGGCCACGGCCACGGGCAGGCGATCCACGGGGGTCGGCGGGCCGTAGCGGCCGCACCCCCCGATTCCAAGTATCGCGATCGCCAGCGCGGTTGCCAGCCCCCGGCTCACGACGAGCCGTCCTCGAGCGCGGCGGCCTCGCCCCGGAGTTCGGCGTCGACCCGTTCGAGTTCGGCGTCCACCCGGGACCGAGCGGTGCCGCCCACGAGATTTCGGGCTTCCACGCTGCGCTCGAGATCGAGAAGCTCTCCCCCCGATCCCGGGAACGCGGGATGGAAATTCGACAGCGTTTCCATCGAGAGATTCCGCAGGTCCAGGCCCTCTCGCTGGCAGTGTCCGACCAGCTTTCCAACGGCCTCGTGGGCTTCGCGGAAGGCCACGCCTTCGTTCACCAGGATCTCGGCCAGGTCCGTGGCGAGAAGTAGCGGGTCCGAAGCGGCTTCTCGCATTTGCTCGACGTCCACCCGGAGCGTGGCGACCGCGCCTGCCATTACCTCGAGGCTGTCGCGAAGCGTCTGGGCCGAGTCGAAGATCGGCTCCTTGTCTTCTTGCAAATCGCGGTTGTAGGTGAGAGGCAAACCCTTCAGGGTCGTCAGTAGGGAAACCAGGTTGCCGATCGCTCGCCCGCTCTTCCCTCGAACGATTTCGGGGACGTCGGGGTTCTTCTTCTGGGGCATCAGGCTCGAGCCCGTGGAGTAGGCGTCCGCGAGTTCGATGAAACCGAATTCGGCGCTCGACCAGAGCACCATTTCTTCGCCCAGCCTGGAGAGGTGAACCATGGCAATGGCCGCGGCCGAGAGCCATTCGATCGCCGCGTCCCGGGAGGCCACGGAGTCCATGCTGTTGTAGCTGGGACCTTCGAACCCGAGGGCATCCGCGGTGTCGTTGCGGTCGAGAGACAGCGTCGAACCTGCGAGCGCGCCCGAGCCCAGGGGGGACCGCGAAATCCGGGCTTCCACGTCCCGAAAGCGCCCTGCGTCCCGGCCGAGCATCTCGATGAAGGCAAGCCAGTGGTGGGCGAGGCGCACGGGTTGCGCCCGCTGGAGGTGGGTGTAGCCGGGGAGCAGTGTATCCACGTGTTCCCGTGCGCGTTCCAACAGCGCCCTCCGCAGGTCGAGAAGCCCTCGCCGGGCCGCGCGTCCGGCGTCCCGCAGGTAGAGCGCGAGGTCGGTGGCGACCTGGTCGTTGCGACTTCGCCCGGTGTGGAGCCGGCCGGCTGCCGGCCCTGCAAGATCGCGCAGCCGTGCCTCGATGTTCATGTGGATGTCTTCGAGAGCGGGGTCGAAGTCGAACTGGCCGGACTCGATCTCGGCGGCGATCTTATTAAGACCCTCCGCGATCTGCTGGGCTTCTCCCTCGGGGACGATGCCAGTGCGGGCGAGCATTGCCACGTGGGCGAGGCTTCCCCGCAAATCGAACTGTGCCAGGGCCTGGTCGAAATGGACCGACGCCGTGAAACGTTCGACAGCGGGGTTGGTCGGCTGGTCGAAGCGCCCTCCCCACAGCTTTTCGTTCTTCGAATTTTCGCCCGGCATGCGGGTAATCTCGCGATTCTTCGGCGATTTCACAAGTTCAAGTTGCTGCGGGTGCGGTTTCGATGGACCCGTGGTGGAATTGCTAGCCTCCGTGTCATCAAGGTGCCGGGGGGTGCCGGCCCAGGGGGGCGGGTTTGGCTGCGCGCAGGAAGAAACGGGGGGCGAAGGGCCGCAGGGCCGATGCTGTGCGGAAGCGGCGAAAGCCCGGCCGTGGATCGGGCTCACCTCCCGGGCGTGGCCCCCAGGCCCTGCGCCAGATGGCTCCCTGGCTCGGTCTCGTGTCGCTGGCGGCGGGGTTTGGGTTCGCGCTCTGGATGTCGAGCCTGGACCGGATCGTCGTCGAGCGGTTCGAGGGCCGACAGTTCACCGTTCCATCGAGGGTGCTTTCGGCGCCGACGATTCTGTATCCCGGTCTCGACTGGCGGAGCCTCGACCTTCGCGACACGCTAAGGCGTCTCGGCTACCGGGAGATTCGGGGCCCGGGGGGGCTCGAAGTCGGGGACTACCGCTGGGACTCCAATCGCGTCGAGATCTACTCGAGGGCCTTTGAACACCCGTCGCGCCCGGAGCCCGCTCGTCACATCCGCCTGCGACTCCGAGGCTCCGAAATCTCGGAGATCCGTGAACTTCCCTCCGGCCGCGAACTCGGGGCAGTCCTGGTCGAGCCCGAGAGGGTAGGAGCCTACTACGGAAGCGATCGCGAGCAGCGCGACCTGCTGCGCCTGGAGGAGGCACCGCCCCACCTGGTGGGGGCGATCCTGGCCGTCGAGGATCGCCGCTTCTCCCGTCACCACGGAATCGACCCCCGGAGGATCGTGGGGGCCATGCTTGCCAACCTGCGGGCGGGTGGAATCCGCCAGGGCGGCAGCACCCTGACTCAGCAACTGGTCAAGAACTTCTTTCTGACCCCGGAGCGGACCTGGACGCGAAAACTGCAGGAAGCGGCGATGGCCCTGCTCGTTGAGGCGCGTTACGAGAAGTCGGCCATTCTCGAGAGTTATTTGAACGAGATCTATCTCGGCCAGCGCGGAGCCACCGAGGTGCATGGGTTTGGTGAGGCGGCCCATTTCTACTTCGGGAAACGGGTGCGCGACCTCACGCCGGCTGAGTCGGCGCTGCTCGCCGCGATCATTCAGAGTCCCAACGGCACGTCACCCCACCGCCACCCCGAAGCCGCAACCAAGCGTCGCAACCTGGTTCTCGACCTGATGCTCGACCAGGGGTACCTCGACGAGGCTGCACACGCGCAGGCGAGGCGAGAACCCCTTCGGGTCTCTGAAGTCACGACCGAATCGAGCAACGCGCGGTATTTCCTCGATCTCCTGCGGCGACAGTTGCCCGAGGTCTACGATGCCGACCTATTGAGTGCCGACGGGCTCGAGATTCACTCCACCCTCGATCCCCGTCTCCAGCGAGCGGCCACGCGCGCGCTGCGCGAGGGACTGGAAGACGTAGAAGAGAGATTGGGTCTGTCCTCCGGGGACGACCGGGGCGCGCGGGCCCCGCTCCAGGGCTGCATTGTCGTACTCCGTCCCCAGACGGGCGAGATCCTTGCGCTGGTCGGGGGGCGCGATTATGGCTCGTCCCAGTTCAACCGTTGCGTCGACGCGAGGCGGCCAGTGGGGAGCGTCTTCAAGCCGATCGCGTTCGCGGCGGCGCTCGAGTTCCGGGGCGGTCGGTCAGAGATCACGCTCGCGGATTTCCTGGACGACGAGCCGCTGGAGATAGATACGCCCTCGGGGACCTGGATCCCCCAGAATTACGACCGGGAGTTTCGGGGGCGCGTCCCCATGCGCGAAGCACTGGAGCGTTCGCTGAATGTTCCGACGGTTCGGCTTGGCGAGCGCGTTGGCACCGACCGGATCATCGACATGGCGAAACGCTTGGGGATCGAGAGTCCGCTTCCACGGGTTCCGAGTCTCGTCCTGGGGACTGCGGAACTTTCGCCGCTGGAGGTGGCTCGGGCCTATGCCACCCTCGCGAACGGCGGGATACGCGCCTGGCCGCACACGTTCGAAGACATCGTCGATCCGAGGGGGACTACCCTCGATCGAAGGAAGATGCGATTCGAACGCACGGTGGATCCCGGCACCAGCTACCTGGTGACGTCTCTGCTCGAGGGCGTCGTGGAGCGCGGGACGGCTGCGCGCATCCGCAGCATGGGCATTCATGGTCCCGTCGCTGGCAAGACGGGCACTTCCGACGAGGAGAAGGACCTCTGGTTCGTGGGGTTCACGCCCGAAATGGTCGCGGTGGTTTGGGCGGGCTACGACGATCCTCGTAGCGTGGGACTGGCGAGCAGTTCCGTCGCGCTCCCAATTTGGGCTCGTTTCGTTCGCGATGCCCTCGGAGATCGGATTCGAGGCCAATTCATTCGACCGCCAGAGGTCGTTCTTCTCGAAATCGAACCGGTATCGGGAGCGTTGGCACTTCCGGGGTGCCCTGTTCGCAGAAGCGAATACTTCCGGGTCGGCACGGAACCCGAACACCGATGCCCCGCAGGTTCAGAACGCCCGGCCGACCCGGAGAGTCGCGGGCTCTGGCGCTGGTTCGAGGAGCTGCTTTGACTCTTTCCCGTGGAATTGGGAAGTTTTTCCCGTGGGTCGCCCTCCTTCTCGTCGCCTCGGGGGGAATTCTCGTATCGGGATGTGTAGGGTTCGCGACGCAATCGGGACGAGCCGCGTCGCCGGTGCGGATTTCCGACCACCTCTACGAGGGCGATGCGCAGCGCCGGGCCTCGATGCAACTGGTCGTGGCCGGCCTCGATGCCGACCTTTCGGGGGATTCCCACCGCGCCCTGGGGCAGTACGAGCGGGCAATCGGCGTAGATCCGAACAATCCCTACGCCTACCTGGCGCTGACGAGGCATCTCGCCGAACGCGGCGACGTGTTCCGCGCCAGTTCGTTTCTCGAGCGCGCCGAAATTCTCTTTGAATCCGAGGAACGTCTCACACCGGGTGTTCGAGTTCATATCAAAGGCTTGAAAGGGCAACTCGGTGGAAGGATGGCGCCGCCTCGAGCGGATGCGGCCGCACAACGCGCCGAAGCCGCTCGCTACGCGCCGGATATCTGGTCCGACGGACGGCTTTCGCCGGACGAACTTCTCTAAAACCGGCACCGATGACGGGGATCCTTCAGTTTCCGGCGGTTTCTCGGCGTCGATTCGAGGGGAGGCCGATCGCGATGCCGATTGGGCGCGACTTTCCGCGCCTGCCGCCACCCCCCGGGAGACGCGAACGGCACATCCCAGCGTTCTCTCGTCGCGTTTGCCCATCTTCAAACGCGATCGACTTTGCGCGTCGGCCGGCTTGTCCTTTGCACGCGCGAGTCGAAACAACTACGCGCGGGGTTCGATTTCGCGCATCCACGTTTCCCTCCTCCGCCGAAACAAAGAGGTCCGCAGAGGGTCCAGGTTCTGAATCCAGGTTTCGCTCTTGCCGGGGTGAGCCGGCGAGGTCGAACCCGTTGTGCACAAAAACACTCTTCGCAAACTTCTTTTCGTTGACACCTATCGCGTGGCTGGATAGGATCGATTTGTCTTTACGGAGAGGTTCAAAGCATCGACCAGATCGCATCCGCGATCGCAACGAGATGTCGCGAACAATCCTCTCTCCCTACTTCGTTCGATCCCCCCTACCGCGCCTTTCGTTTCAATCGAACTGGAAGCCGCTAATGAAATTCAACGATGAAAAAAGCGTCCCGCCCCAAGAGCGATTATTCCATCCAGACGGTAAGCAACGCACTTCGGTTGCTCGAGGCCTTCCGAGAGGAAGGAGAACTCGGCGTCAGCGAACTGTCTCGTACGCTCGACCTACACAAGAACAACGTGTTTCGATTGCTCGCGACTCTCGAAGAGCGCGGTTATATCGAGCAGAGTTCCAGTAGCGAGCGCTATCGACTCGGTGTTCGTTGTCTCGAACTGGGTCGCTCCTTTGCGCGGGGTCGGACGTTGATTTCGAGCGCACGACCGGTTCTCGAAGCGTTGGCCCGAACGACGGGCGAGTCGACTCACCTGGGCGTGTTGCGCGGTTTCGAAGTGGTTCACCTCGACGGGGAGAGCCCGCGGCACCTGGTCGCCAGCACGTCGAGGATTGGGATGCGTTTGCCCGTGCATTGCACGGCACTGGGGAAGGTCTTGCTGGCCTGCGGCGATGATTCTCGCCTCCAGGAGTTCGATCGCGAAGTCGTTGCGGCCGAAGGACTCCAGGCGCGCACGAAGCACACGATCGGAGACCGGGAGAAGTTCGTCGAAGAACTTCGCGGTGTAGCGGTCCAGGGTTGCGCCTTCGATATCGAGGAGTGCGAGATCGGGCTGTTTTGCGTAGCGGCGCCGGTGATGGATGATTCGGCTCGGGTGATTGGCGCGCTGTCGGTATCGGCTCCGGCCCATCGCATTGACGAAGAGGCGCTTCGCGGCGCCCTGTGCACCGAAGTCATCGACGCGGCCAATCGCGTGTCCCAGATCATGGGGCACCCGGGCTGAACGCACCCCCGGGCTACCCCAGGCTGTCGGTTTCGCTCTGTCTCCTCGCCGAACCGCGTGGATGACCGCCGCCTTGAAGGGTGTGATCCTGTCTCGTAACCTTCCGCGCTTAGCGCCCATGGGCCACATCCATGGCGAGCGGAGATCGAGATGGACTTCACACTTTCCGACCAGCAGCTGACGCTGCAAGACACGGCACGGCGATTCGCGGCAGAGCAGATTGCCCCGCAAGCCGCCGAGTGGGATCAGGCGGGCGAGTTCCCGCGCGAGCTCATCAAGGGGGCTTGGGAGCTCGGCATGATGAGCACCTGCGTTCCCGAGGAACACGGGGGAATCGGTCTGCCGATGCTCGACAGCTGCATCATGGTGGAGGAACTCGCCTGGGGTTGCTCGGGGATCACGACCTCGATCATGTGCAACGACCTCGGCCTCATGCCAATTTTCATTGCCGGGAGTGACGACCAGAAGAAGGAATGGCTGGCCCCTTGCGCGGCGGAGTTCAACCTGGTGTCGTTCTGCCTTTCCGAGCCCAATGCGGGCTCCGATGTCGCCGGTCTCCAGTTGCTCGCCGAGCCCGACGGGGATGACTACATCCTAAACGGTACGAAGTGTTGGATCACCAACGGGGGCGAGGCCGATCTCTACACGGTCTTTGCGACTCTCGATCGATCGAGCCGACACAAAGGCGTCTGCGCTTTCATCGTCGACCGCAACGTCCCGGGGCTTTCGCCGGGCAAGAAGGAAGACAAGATGGGCCAGCGTGCCAGCGACACGCGGGTGGTCCATTTCGACAACGTCCGGGTGCCGGCCAGCCAGCGCCTGGGCGCCGAAAACGAGGGCTTCCAGATCGCCATGAAGACTCTCGACAGGACACGCCCCTCGATCGCCGCGCTTGCGGTGGGCATTGCCCGCCGGGCGATGGAGGAGTGCCTGGACTACGCCAAGGAGCGGAAGGCGTTTGGATTCCCGATCGGGAGTTTCCAGGCCGTTCAGTTCATGTTGGCCGATATGGCGAAGGAGATCGAGGCGGCGCGCCTGCTGACCTACCAGAGTGCCTGGATGGTCGACCGCGGAGTGCGCGCTTCCAAGCAATCCTCGTTCGCAAAATGTTTTTCGACGGACATGGCGATGAAGGCCACCACCGACGCGGTCCAGGTCTTCGGCGGCAACGGTTACACGAAGGAATATCCTGTCGAGAAGTTGATGCGCGACGCCAAGTTGATGCAGATCTATGAGGGCACCAACCAAATCCAGCGACTGGTCATTGCCCGGGAGATTCTCAAGGACTAGTCGCGGAGCGCGCGCCCTGGAGTTCCGAGGGCGCCAGGCTCCCGTCTGGGGGGCGATTCGGGGCCCTCCTGCGCGCCCGGGTTGATCTGATAGACTCCCGCATCCGCCGTCCAGGTGGGTTGGAGCGGCTGAGCCCCGGGCCGTTCGCCTGGCCCCTGGGATGGGACGCCCTTTCCCGCGTCCAGGTGGAAGAAACGAAGGAATCTGCCAGGTGGTCACCAAAGAAGAAGCTCTCGCCTATCACAGCGATGGACGCCCGGGGAAGATCAAGGTTGTTCCCACCAAGCCGACGGTGACCCAGGACGACCTTTCGCTGGCGTACAGCCCGGGGGTGGCGGAACCCTGCCGGGAGATCGACCGCAACCCGGAGGAGGTCTACCGCTACACGGCGAAGGGGAACCTGGTCGCCGTCGTCACGAACGGGACCGCGGTTCTCGGATTGGGAAACATCGGCCCCCTCGCCGGCAAGCCGGTCATGGAGGGCAAGGGAGTTCTTTTCAAGCGTTTCGCCGATATCGACGTATTCGACGTCGAGATCGACAGCACCGACGCCGAAGAGATCATTCGAACCTGCCAGCTGATCGCCCCCACTTTTGGCGGGATCAACCTGGAGGACATCCGGGCCCCGGAGTGTTTCGAGATCGAAACGCGGCTCCAGGACTCCCTCGACATCCCCGTCTTTCACGATGACCAGCACGGCACGGCGATCATCTCCGGTGCGGCGCTGCTCAACGCCTTGCTGATCACCGAGCGCGACATCAAGGACATCCGCGTGGTCTTCTCCGGTGCCGGGGCCTCGGGGATCGCCTGTGCCAAGCTCTACAAGGACCTGGGAGTCAAGGCGGAGAACATCTTCCTCTGCGATAGCCGGGGCGTGATCTACAAGGGTCGCGAAGAAGGCATGAACGCGTACAAGGACGAGTTCGCCAATGACACTTCGTCGCGAACCCTCGCTGACGCGCTCAAGGGAGCCGATGTTTTTGTCGGGCTTTCCCAGGCGGGTCTCGTGAGCCAGGAGATGGTCAAGTCGATGGCCGACCGCCCCATCATTTTTGCGATGGCCAACCCCGACCCCGAGATCACCCCGGAAGACGTGATGGCCGTGCGCTCGGATGCCATCACAGCGACGGGTCGTTCGGACTATGCCAACCAGGTCAACAATGTACTCGGGTTCCCCTTCATCTTCCGCGGTGCGCTCGACGTTCGAGCAACCCAGATCAATGAAGCGATGAAGCAGGCCGCCGTGCAGGCCCTGGCGGAACTCGCGCGCCGCGGCGAAGCGGTCCCCGACGTCGTACGCCGCGCCTACCCCGACGAAGTTTTTGATTTCGGCCCCAAGTACATCATCCCCAAGCCCTTCGATAGCCGGGTGCTTCAATACGTCGCCCCGGCGGTCGCCCAGGCTGCGATGGAGACGGGTGTTGCGCGTTTGAATGTCGATATCGCGAATTACGAGCGCCGTATGGTCGAAAAGATTGGCGAACTCTCCAACTCCTAGGTACGGGACCCCATGTCGATCGAATCAAAAATCAAGGAACTCGAAGAACTCAACGAACGGGCTGCGCTCGGAGGCGGGGAAGCTCGCATCGAACGCCAGCACAAGCACGGCAAGCTCACGGCCCGGGAGCGTTTCGATCTGCTCTTCGATCCCGGGACGTTCGTCGAGATCGACAAGTTCGTCGTGCACCGCTGTACCGACTTCGGAATCCAGGATCAAAAATATCTTGGGGACGGCGTCGTGACGGGATACGGTCGGGTGAATGGACGCAAGGTCTTTGCCTTTGCCCAGGACTTCACGGTTTTTGGCGGGAGCCTTTCCGAGGCCTTCGCCCACAAGATGTGCAAGATCATGGACCTCGCTTCCAAGGTGGGAGCGCCAGTGATTGGCCTCAACGACGGTGCCGGTGCCCGGATTCACGAAGGCGTGCACTCTCTCGGCGGGTACGGAGACGTTTTTCTTCGAAACGTGATGTCGTCGGGAGTGATTCCCCAGATCTCGACGATCATGGGCCCCTGTGCTGGGGGGTCCGTCTACTCCCCGATCCTCACGGATTTCCTGATCATGGTCCAGGAGACCAGCAACATGTTCATCACGGGACCGGACGTGGTGAAGACGGTGACCCACGAGGAAGTTTCCGCCGAGAATCTAGGCGGTGCGATGGTTCACGCGACGCGCAGCGGGATCGCCCACTTTGCCGCGGAAGACGAGACGCAGTGCATCGAGACGATCAAGAGCCTGCTGTCCTACATGCCGCAGAACAACATGGAATCGCCGCCTTTCGTCGCGACCCAGGACCCTCCGGACCGGATGGATCCCGAACTTCGCGGCGTCATTCCCGACAACCCGCACGAACCCTACGACATCAAGGACATCATCCTTCGCACGGTGGATGATGGCGAGTTTCTCGAAGTCCATGAGCGATACGGGAGAAACGTCGTGGTGGGTTTTGCCCGCTACGGAGGGCACCCGGTGGGGGTGGTCGCCAACCAACCGGCCCAGATGGCGGGATCGCTCGACATCGAGGGGGCGCGCAAGGGCGCCCGCTTCGTTCGCTTCTGCGACGCGTTCAATATTCCGTTGGTCACGTTCGTCGACACCCCCGGGTTTCTCCCCGGCACGGTGTCGGAGCACGCAGGGATCATCATCCACGGGGCGAAGTTGCTCTACGCTTTTTGCGAGGCGACCGTGCCTCGGATCACGATCGTTACGCGCAAGGCCTATGGCGGCGCCTACGTGGTGATGAACAGCAAGCACATCCGTTCGGATGTGAACCTCGCCTATCCGACTGCCCAGATCGCGGTCATGGGCCCGAGCGGAGCGGCCAATATCGTTTTTCGGAAGCAGATCAAGGAAGCCGACGATCCGGAAGCAAAACGCGCGGAACTCCAGAAGGACTACACCGAGACGTTTGCCAATCCCTACAAGGCGGCGGAATTGGGTTTCATCGACGACGTGATCATTCCCGAGCAGACGCGTCCGCGGATCATCGATGCGCTCGACCTGCTCGCAGGAAAGCGCGAGCACAACCCGCCGAAGAAACACGGCAACATCCCGCTCTAGGAAGACCTTCGGGTCCCCGGGGAGCGCACCCGGCGGGCGGTGTTCGTGCTGGGTGGAGGTTGGATGCGTTCGAAATCGGCGCGGCCTGTGCTGTTGGATACCGATATCGGGAGCGATGTCGATGACGCCATCGCCCTGGTTCTGTTGTTGGCTCTTTCCAGCGAACTCGACCTCGTCGCGGTGACCACCGTTTCAGGGGACACGGCCCTCCGGGCACGGATTGCTTCCCGGTTGTTGGCGGCGGCTGGTGCAGGGGAGGTCGAGGTGTGTGCCGGCGAGTCACTCCCGATCGCGGGAGGTCGCTTTGTCCACTTCGGGCACGAGGCCGAGTGCGTTTTTGAGGGACCCGATGCCCACCTTCTCGAAGAGTCGGCTCCCGAACGGATCGTACGCGCAGCCCGCGAAACCGAGGGGTTGGAATTGGTCGCGATCGGGCCGCTCTCGAACCTGGCACGCGCCCTGGCTCTCGACCCCGAATTGCCCCGGCGAGTATCGGGATTGACGCTCATGGGCGGGCACGTTCGCGAGGTCCGGATCGGGGATCACGTGTGTGCTCCGGGCATCGACTACAACCTGTGCTCGGACCCGGCCGCCAGCGTTCGTGTACTGGGAGGGGGTTTCGACACGACTCTCGTCACGGCGGACGTCACCCTCTCGACCTGGATTACCGAGGCCGAGGTCGCCGAGATCGAGGCCGCAGGAGAATTGGGTGGGATCCTGGCTGAGCAGATCCGCACGTGGACGCCGGTCAAGCGGTCCCTGTTCGAGAATCTCGGGGGAACCATGGCTTCGGACAACGCCGCTTTCCTCCATGACCCCCTCACCGTGTGGGCGCTCGCGGAACCGGGCTGCGCCCACTTCGAAACCCTTCGTATCGTTCCGACCATCGAGGATGGCACTTTCCGCACCTTCGAGGTTGACCCCTCGACGGGCCTCGGAACGCCCATGCGCGTGGCGACGTCGATCGACGGATCGACGGTGTCTCGAAGGATGGTGGCCCACCTCCTCGAGTTTCTCCGGGGCTAGTCGCCGCGCTTTCCGAAGAACCAGGCGATGAGCACGCCGAGTAGGTAGAGGCCGATCATCGGTAGGGCGAGGAAGATCTGGGAAACCCAGTCCGGCGGTGTCAGCAAGGCGGCCGCCACGAAGACCGCGAGCACGGCGTAGGGGGTCCCCTTGAACAGTTGCTTCGCGGTCACGATCCCGGACAGCGACAAGAAGAAGACGACCACGGGCAACTCGAAGGCGATGCCGAAGGCCAGAAATAACCGCGTAGTCAGCGCAAAAACTTCCCGCATGGTCCAGGCGGATCGAACGAAATCGCTGTCGAATCCCGTGAAGAACGAGAACATGATCGGGAAGACGACGCTGTAGCCAAAGAAGGCACCGCCCACGAAGAGCAGGGTCGATATCACGACGAATGGAACGACGAACTTTCTCTCGTTCTGATAGAGCCCCGGGGCGATGAAGGCCCAGATTTGCCAGAAGATCACCGGGAGGGCCAGGACAAAACCGGCGAGCAGCGCGCTCTTCAGGTAGGTGAAGAAGATCTCGGTGGGCGCGATGGCCTGGAGTTGTCCTCCCTCGGGGCCGAGAGCCGCTACCGCGGGGGCGAGCAGGTAGCCGAAGATTTGTTCGGAGAAACTCCACGCGAGACCCGCGCCCACCACCCACGCCGCCAGGATCTTGAAGATCCGGTTTCGGAGTTCGGCCAGGTGATCGGTGATGGGAAGCGCGGTGTCATCCACCGCGCGTCTCTCCCTTCCCTTCGGCGTCCGAGGTGGGCGAGTCTACTTCGTGCGGGGGGGTCGGGGCAGACGCGGCTGACCCGGCGTTGGGCTTCGCTTCCTCGGAAGGTCCGCTTCCCGACTCCTGGAGATCCGGGGGGGCGATGCGGTAGGACTCCGGGGGTTTCGCGGCTTCGTTGAGCGACTCGGAAACGTCGGCTTCTTGCAGCGTATGGCGCAGGTCGTTCGCCTGGCGTCTAAATTCCGCCATGCTTCGTCCGAGCGAGCGGGCCAGCCCGGGCAGGCGCTTGGGCCCGACGACGAGCAGCGCCACGACCAGGATCAGCAGCATTTCCGTGGCTCCGATTCCGAACATGCCGAGAATCTAGCCCTCTGCGCGCGCCGAGTCCCCCGCTTTGACGAGCGGAATCTTCAGGTGCGCCCAGGTGCCGGGAGGTCCATGAGAACCAGGATTTCCCGCTCACCGCTCGTGCTCAGGGTAAAGTCCCCTCCGAGGGCTTCGACCGCGGTTTTCGCGGCAACAAACTCGAAGGAATCCTCGACCCAGTCGAGGTCGGTTGCAGGAGCACGGCCGGGTTCGGCCGGCGGGGCGTGGAAGCGCAGCAGGACTCGTGCCCGGGGTCCTCGCCCCGGGCTGGAGGGGTGGTGATGAGAGGCCAGGAAGAGTTCTCCGGCCTCGGGCAGCCAGTCGAGAGCCCGCCGCAGAAGCCCCGCCAGGGCGGTTTCGAGAAGCCGGGGGTCGGCCAGGGCGCGTCCGGGCTCACGGTCGATTTCAGCGCTGAAGACGACCCGGCGCTTGGCCACGATCTCGGTGCAGGCCGAGACCAGGCGGTGGAGAAGTTCGGCGAGATCGATGTTCTCGATCATCGGACTCTCGAGATCGGAGGTTTCGGACACAGGAGCTCCGGGGGGCGGCGGAGCGATGAGCGGCGACGTTCGAGCCGTCTGTGGGGGTTCGTCGTGGACCGGTTCGCGCAGTTCCCCGGATTCCGGGGAATCGTTCTCGAAGCGCAGATCGCCGGATCCGAGTTGCGAACCAGAGCTGCCAGCGAGGCTGCGAAACAGCACGCTTTCCAACTCGGCGAGGTTTCCCGGCCAGGGGTGCGTTAGCAGCACGGCCCGGGCGTCTTCGCGAAGAAGCGGACCCCGTTGTTCGCGCTGCTCGGACCAGGCGGCCAACGTGTCGTCGATGAAGCGTTCGATGGCCTCGGGGCGCTCGCGAAGCGGGGTGAAGGGCACCACCAACCCCGCCAGCAGGAGTCGTTCGAGCCGGGGTTCGAATGCTCGGGCGTGGAGCGATGCCGGTCCGCTGCTCGCGATCCAGTGTACCCGGTCGAGCCCGGTGGCGTGCGGCGGACCGAAGGCGATCCAGTCGGAGAGGGTCGCTTGAAGCGTTCCCGGGAGCCGGTCGACATCGGAGAGAAAGACGGTTGCGTCGCCCGGAGTATCTCCAGGGAGGTACAGCGCCGCGCCGAAATCTCCAGGCGCCTGGCATACCGTGCAGTCGACGGCGAGAAACGCGTTGTGGGGATCGGGGCCAAACGCATGGAGATAACGCGCGACGAGAGCCCGGCCGGTGCCGGTCTCCCCCCGCAAAAGCGTGGGCCGCGTTCGCATCCGGGGGTCGAGAACGCGCAGCAGCCCGCCGTAGTCGTCCCCGCCGAACCAGCGGCTGAAGCGATCGCCCACGGTTTCTCGCTGGCGGCGAGCCGACAACGGCACCACGGAGTCGCGCCGGGGGGTGTCGGACAGCAGCAGGCCGAGTTCTCGCGGCTCGGGGGGCCAGGGGAGAAGTCGCGGTCGCAGTGTGTCGAAGAGTCGGCGCGCATCGGACGCGTCATCGGCGTCGCAGACCAGGATCCAACGCCGCCCACGGAAGCGCTCCGCCGTGCGGTGTGCGAAGTCGAGTTCGACCTCGAAGTCCCCGTCGAGCCCCAGCACGATGGCACGCGGTTCGGCGACGGCATCGGAGTCGAAAAGCGGATCGCCCGGGGCACCGCTCACCAGGGGCAGCCGACTGTTCACCAGCCGCACCAGTGCGGCGCGGCGCTCGGGGTGCTGCTCGACGATCCAGATGGCTTTTTCGGCTCTCATGGTCTTCCGGACGAACCTTCTCGCAGGCGGACGGGTACGGCAGGGTTTGGGGCAATCCCCGTGCCAACCCGGATCTTGGCAACTGTGCCGCAGATTAACCGCGCTGGGGTGGAGGGGACACGCAACGCCTATTCGCGCCCCGGCAGAGCACCCGCAACGGGAGCGGAACCCGGATCCAGGCGCCTTTCCCTGGGAGAAAATTTTCCATAAGAGATCCGGTCTACTACACACGGCCCTGCGGGAGCGGATTGCCCAGCGGGGTCGCTTCTGCGAGCCTCACCTGGGGCGCCGCAGAGCCGTTCACTGCGTCCCGGTACCCCTGGAGGAAAACGATGATTCGAGCGCGCAAGGTTGCCGCCCTGTGGATTGCCGCGGTGGCGCTTTCTATCCATCCCGCCGCCGCCCAGGCCGAGGTCGACCTGCTGGGGACCTGGTATGTGCTCATTCACTACCGGGATAGCGCGACCAACAATCCGGATTTCGACCGTTGGCTCGATCGCATCTGGCAATTCGAGAAAAAGGGCAGCCGGATACAGTGGACCGAGTATCCGATTGTCGTGTTCCAGGACCAGGCCGGTCGGTTCGAGCGGTTTCGCGGTGTTCGAAGCCGCGTTCTCGCTTACTGGGAGCCCAACGCGAACCAGCGGAGCCAGATCCAGGCGGGTCTCGAGATCAATTCGCGCGGCAGCAAGACGAAGAGCCTGCGCGGCTCGCCGAAGAAGGGCTACCGGAGCACCAGCCGCATGCGCGCGCAGTCGGCCAGCGTGATCGGATACGTCGAGAACTGGAGCGTCGAGGATCTCCAGACCAACCCGGTGTTCACCTTCGACGACATCATGGGAAGCGGTCGTACCGAGAGCATGGAAGGCCGCACCCGCTACACCACCACAGCCGTGGGCGACGATGGGAACCTGCTCGAAGGCACCTTCAACCGCGACGGCACCCGGATCGGGACCTTCCAGTTGATTCGTGCGGGCCAGGTGGCGCGCGTGGCCGACAAGAGCAAGAAGGTCGAGAAGGAGCGCCAGCAGCTTTTTGTCGAGGGCCTGCAGCGACAGCTCGAGAGTGGAGAACTCACCGAGGTGGGTCGCTCGGGCGACCGGCCGGTCAGCGCCGAAACCCGTGCGGCAACGGGCTACGTTCTTTCGCTTCCCGAGGATCAGCGTGAAGCGCTTCTCGGTAAGCTCGACGGACGCTCCGAGGCCGAACAGGCTGTGATTCTGCGGGAGCACTTCGAAACGCTGCCGCCCGAGGAGCAGGAGCGGTTGAGTGAGCGCTTCGAGTCACTCGGCAGCGGTGGTCCGCCGAGTCCGTAGTTCGTGGGATCGCAG
>JAZAOF010000042.1:0-14812 GCA_036228265.1 Myxococcota bacterium
CCAGGGGATCCGGCCGTCATCGGGACAGCGGCACGTCGTCATCGTGGCCTTTTTCACCGCCATCGATTCGACGCCGGTTTTTTCCAGCCGCTCGGCCTGCAACTGGAACTGGTCCTGCCCGAGATCGAAGTCGACACCGAACATCACTCCTTCGAGCGTATCCAGGTCAAACTCCACGAAATGCGCCTTGAATACGTCATCCGACTCGCGCATCTCGACGCGCCCGCTCGCGACGGCACGGCGGGTTTCGGAATTGAAGGCGATCCAATCCGCCGTGAGCGTCCGCCCCTCCTGCACGATCTCGACTCGCCCTTCGGCCGTATAGACTTCAAGATGAGCCACGTACTCGAACCGATCGGCCGTGATCTCGACAGGGCCCTCGTCGAACCGGCTCCGGGCTTCCGCCACGGACGATGCCAGGATCAGGAGGACCCCAAGGAGACTCCCCGCCAGGCGCCCACGCGGCGAAGCGTTCCCCGCTCGATGAATCCGGCCCAAGCGCGGCTGCTGCGGCGACAATCGCCCCCCTGCCAGCCCGAAACCCGGGCCCTCGTACCCTATCAGAGTGCTGATCGCGGGTGCAATCCAAACCGCCGGAGGTCGAGCGACTCGAAAGGACGACTACGGGGTGGGGATGAATTTTGCGAGCCGCGACTCGATGTCTTCTCGGTCAATCACGCCGGCATGGGTCCAGTCGACCCGGCCGTCTGGGGCGATGAGCACGAATGTCGGAAAACCGACGGCCCCGTATTGACGCGCCAGGTCGCCATCCGACAAGAGGATCGGGTAGTCAACCCCCTTCTCCGCCACCCACTCCGAAACGATCTCCGGCCCATCCTCGTCGATGGAGATTCCGAAAATCCCGACGTCGTTCGCCTCGCGATGCGCCTGGTAGAGCGCGTTGAGTTCCGGCACCTGGTATTCGCACGGGGGACACCAGGTTGCCCAGAAATCCAGTATGACCGGCTTGCCGGACCAATCGGCGAGTTCGACCTCCCCGCCCCCAAGTTGCTCCAGGCGAAACCCCACGGCCTCTCGGCGAACGTCGTCGGACGACCCGTTCTCCGAAACCGGCGAGCAAGCCGCCAGCGCGGCTCCCAGTACGAGCGCCGGCCAGCGAAGGGAGGCTCTCATTGAAGCATCCGCTCCGCCGAGGTCACCCAATCGGTCAAAAAAGAGAACTGTCGATTCAGGTCATCGAATCGTCCGCTCACGAGAAGCGTTCCCACAGCCATGAGCATCACCCCGGACCCGACTTCGATTGCGCGAAAGTAGCGCTTGACGTGTGAAAACGCGCGAAAGAAGGCTTCGAGACTCCAGCCCGCCATGAGGAAGGGAATCGCCAGGCCCGCGGAGTAGATGATCAGCAACAGGGTCCCCTGGGTCATCGTTTCCCGGCTTCCTGCTAGCGCGAGCACGGTGCTCAAGATCGGCCCGATACAGGGGGACCACCCCAGGGCAAAACCGGCCCCGACGAGAAACGAGCTCGTAAAGCCTCTCTTTCCCACCGACCAATCGAAACGCGTGTCTCGATAGAGAAAGCGGATCGGAACCAGGCCGGTCATGTGCAGTCCCAGAATCACGATGAGCAATCCCGCGACCTGGGCCACACCGAATTCGACGCCGAGGAAGCTCGCTTGCCAGGTTCGAACGGTATGACCGATCGCCACCGCCCCGATTCCCATCGCGACGAACACCGTCGAGAATCCCAGCACAAAGCCGAAACAAGCCCGCATCACCCGGCGGCGCAAACCGGGATCGACCTCCCCCTCCGACATCTCCTCGACTGAAATCCCGGAAACCAGCGACAGGTAGGCTGGCATCAGGGGCATCACGCACGGCGACAGAACCGATAGAACGCCAGCGAGAAACGCGAGAGACGCTTGTGACAAGAAGTCCGGCATAGGAGCGACCCTAGAGCTTAGGACCTCCCTCGGTCACTGCTAACAGCCCCCCGGGGCGGAGCCTCAGAAGAGCTAGACCCGTCCGTTGCCGTCTCTCCCTGGACTACCAGTCCGGAGAGGAGGCGTCCCCGGAGCCCGAAGAGTCTTCCTTGGGCTCACCGCCGAAGAACTCGAGCGATTCGCGACCTCGCAACACGTTCGGGGTGACGATGTAATCACCGCGAACCGCCGGATCGATAATGCTCTTCGCCACGCTGCTGTCGCCACCGGACAGCGCCCAGCCAAACCCGCCGACGATCAAGCCGCCCACGGCATACACGATCTTCACAGGTGCGTAGATCACGGAACACACCGCGGAACCGAGACCGAGCCCCAGGTCTTCACCAATGTTTCCGTCCGCCGAGGCGCTGGCCGGAGCCATTCCGATCGCCAGCACGAGAATCCATGCCGCCGCACAAGCGCGCAGACTTCGAGATTGAGTTGATCGCATGCGAATACCTCCCATGAAGCCGACGTGACCCCCCCGGATCGCGTTTGGCTCCCCCCAATAAAAGAGATTCTCGCCGTTTCTAGCGATCTCCGCAAGGTGATCAACGGGCTTGGGTATCCACCCACAGCGTAACGGGCCCCCGATTGACCAATGAAACCTCCATTTGAGCGCCAAACTGCCCGCAAATCACTTCGACGCCCAGCGACCGAGCCGATTCGATGACGCGGTCGATCAGCGGTCGAGCCGCCTCGGGATCCGCAGCGTTGGAGAACGAGGGACGACGCCCCTTTCTCGTCTCGCCAAGCAGGGTGAACTGCGAGACCACGCCCAGGGTGCCCCCCACGTCGAGCAAGGACCGATCCATCCCTCCCCCCGGTCCTTCGAAGATCCTCAACCCGACGAGTTTTCGAGCCAGGGCATCCGCCTGTTCGGGGGTGTCTTCCCGCGCCACCCCGACGAGCGCGAGCAGGCCTTCCCGCATGGCCCCCACGCACTCTCCGTCGACCTCGACACGGGCCTCGCTCACGCGCTGGACGACGGCGCGCATGTCTTTCTCCTCGGCCAGGGTCCCCAATTGGAGCCCGGGGATCGCATTGGAGTTAGGGTACCCTATCGCGATGCACCCCTTCTTCGACCTCCCGAACCCGGCGACCTTCGGCCATCGCGGCGCCGCGGGAAACGCCCCGGAAAATACCCTCGTGGGCTTTCAGGCCGGGCTGGACCGGGGTGCCGACGTGCTGGAAAGCGACATCCACCTCTCCCGAGATGGCGTCCCCGTGCTGATTCACGACCCGGAGGTCGACCGCACGACGGACGGAAAGGGAGCGGTCGCCGACCTCTCACTGGCCGAACTCAGGGCACTCGACGCGGGCCACCGCTTCGTGGGATCCAGCGCCGGGGACTTTCCGTTCCGCGGGCGAGAAATCCGAATCCCCAGCCTCGAGGCGGCCTTTGCCGATTTTCCGGGAGCCCGGTTCAACCTGGAACTCAAGGGCGGAGGCGAACGCCTCGCTTCCGAGGTCCTGCGGCTCGTCGAAAAATTCGACAGGCCTTCGAGAACACTCCTGACCGCTGGCGACGACCTCCAGATGGCTCAACTGCGGTCGGCCATCGAGGATACGGGCTGTGCCGTCGCGACCGGCGCCTGCACCTCCGATGCGGCCGGTTTTGCCCGAGCAGCGCTGCAGGGCTCTTCCCCACCCCCGGGAGTCATGGCCCTCCAGGTCCCTGCTTTTTTCGGAAGCACACCCCTCGTCACCCGTCCGTTCGTAACCTTTGCGCACTCTCATGGCGTGCCGGTCCACGTCTGGACCATTGACGACGAGGCCGAGATGGAATCCCTCCTGGACCTGGGCGTCGATGGACTGATCACCGATTTCCCCGGTCGAATGAAGACCGTCCTCGAGCGTCGGCGCACCCGGGGCAAAACCTAGGCCCCGACGGCCTCCAGTCGCTCCAGGGCCCATCGCGCATGCTCTCGGAGCAACGAATCGGCCCCTTCCGCGTGCTTTCGAACCAGCGGAATCAATTGGCGGTCCCCCGAGTTGCCCGCGACCACCAGCGCGTTGCGCAAGAGACCGCGGTGACGCGCCCGGCGCAGGGCCGAACGCCGAGTCACTTCCTGCCACGCGTCGGGACCCAACTCGAGGACCCATTGCAGGGTCGGCCCCTGCCAGGCGTCTCTCGTTCGAAGCCTTTCGCGCAGGCCCAACGGATCAACGAGTGCCGCCCCGGCGGTGCGATTCCACGGGCAGACCTCCTGGCAGATGTCGCAGCCAAACAGCCACTCCCCGTGATCCTCTCGTTGCCCGGGCGGAATCGATCCCGGATCTTCGATCGTGGCGTGGGCGATGCAACGCCGGGCGTCGAGTTCATACGGAGCGACCAACGCGTCGGTCGGGCACGCATCCAGGCACAAACGGCAGTTTCCGCAGTGGTCCGGCTCGCTTTCGTCCGGCGCGATCTCGAGATCGGTGAGCACCACGCCGAGGAAGAGGTAGGACCCGAGTTCCGGGTGGATGAGGCAGGTGTTCTTTCCGATCCAGCCGAGCCCGCCCCGCGCCGCGAACACGCGTTCCTGCACCGGACCGGTATCCACGTAGTGGCGGCTGGACACCGCCCGCCCCGCGAGCGCCTCGATTCCCCAAACCAGCGTGCGCAACCGATCGCCCATCACCTCGTGGTAGTCGTCGCCCCCCGCGTAGCGAGCCACGCGCGCGGTGCCCGGAACCCGCACGTCCGGAGCGCCACCGGTCCCGTCCTTTTCCGCGTACACGAGCCCCACCGCAATCACGCTCCGGGCCCCTTCGAGAACCCGCCGGGGATCCACGCGCTCCTCCACCCGGCGGGCCATGTACTCCATCGTCCCCGAATAGCCCCTGGCCAACCACTCGCGTAGAAACCGGGTTTCGGGAGTGGGCTCGGCCACGGCGACACCGGCGAGATCAAACCCGACGGCGAGCGCAAGCGCCTTGACTTTCTCGCGCAGGTTTTCAGTCGAAGTACCTGTTTCCAATCGCGTTATTCCTATTCTTATCGTATGGCCCTCCACCGTTTCCCTCCGGCGGAACCATTGCCTTCCCAGAGCATCATCTCCTTTTCGAATAGGTTCAAGCCGACGACACAGCTTGCCGATAGGTTGCGCAGGAGGCTCGAAATCTGCTCATGATGCCGTCTCTTCGCGATTCAACTGCTGGGCCGCTCGAAAACCCTCTCGAGATGCGCACCCAACCCCGGGTCGGGGCGAATTTTCCGATTCGGGTCCATTCCCGCGACTTCCCCATCCCTCTCGAGGGACGGGCCAGGGACCTGAGCGTGAACGGGGCCTGCGTCGCGACTACGACCCCTTTCGCCGTAAAATCGATCCAGCAGATCGAACTCATCCTGCCGGAACAGACCCTGGTGCTTGAGGCCGATGGACGCTGGCAGCGCGACGAACCCGTCGACGATCTCGTCCTCACCGGGATCTCGTTCCTGGCCACCGACGCCTGCGTGCGTGACATCCTCTGGGGCACCGTGATCGCGAGCGGGCAACAACTCGCCCGTTTTCTCTACGAACGCTCGGGACTCCACGAACTGGGGCTCGAGGAAGCGATGGGACTGGCCCAGGTAACGCGCTACCGGGAAGTGCCCGCGGGCCGCACTCTCTACCGCCAGGACACCCGAGACCCCGGCGAAGACTCGATCTTCCTCCTGACGGAGGGGCGCATCGCCCTCCGAGTGCGGTTTCGCGATGTCCGGGACCTCGACTTCGCCGATCTGGGCCCGGGCGAACTTTTTGGCGGATTCCCACTCGTTGCCGACCTCGCCCACACGGAATCCGCGGTGGCGGAGTCGAACTGCTCGCTTCTCGAAATCGACGACACGGCGTATCGCTACCTCTGCACCGCCCGCCCCTGGCTGGCCCAGAAACTCGCAACGGCCCTGGTCCGAATCTCGGCCATTCGGCTCCGGAACATCTACATCCGCTGCCAGTCCGGCGAGCGAAACCCCCGCTAGCCACGACGCGGTCGCTACCGCCGTCCGTTGGTATGCTTGCCTGCGCCCGGATTCACCGGGATCACCAGGAGCGCACTGCGCATGGCCCGTCTCGTTTTCCCGAACGGTTTCCACTGGGGTACGGCCACGGCGTCCTACCAGATCGAAGGAGCCTGGAACGAAGACGGCAAGGGCGAATCCATCTGGGATCGTTTCGCCCACACGCCCGGTCGCATCAAGAAGGGCCATACGGGCGACGTCGCGTGTGACTCCTACCACCGGATCGACGATGACCTCGCACTCATGCAGGCCATGAACCTGGGAAGCTACCGGTTCTCCATCGGCTGGCCTCGCATTCAACCGCTCGGCGAAGGCCCTGCTCATGAGGTCGGACTGGACTACTACCGGCGCCTCATCGATGCACTTCTCGAAGTCGGAATCCGGCCCTTTCCAACGCTGTACCACTGGGACCTCCCCCAGGCCCTGGAAGACCGAGGCGGCTGGACCGAGCGCGACACCGCGGCTCGCTTTGCCGAGTACGCCCATCTCGTCGTTCGGGCACTGGGCGACCGCGTCAACGACTGGATGATCTTCAACGAGCCGGGAATTTTCACCACCATGGGCTACGGCATCGGGATCCATGCTCCGGGCCGACGCGATCGCGATGAACTCCTGGCTGCAACCCATGTCGTGAACGTCGCCCATGGCGAAGCCTTCCGCGCCATGAAGGAAGAACGCGGCGGCCTTCGTGTCGGCACCGCCTACAGCATGCAGGCCTCGGAACCCGCGAGCGATTCCGAGTCCGATGCCGCAGCGGCGGAGCGAATGCACGGCTGGCTCAACGAGTGGTTCCTGAAACCGGCTCTCCACGGGGCCTACCCCGACATCTTCCCCGGCGGACTCCCCAAGGCCCTCGACCTCCACGAAGGCGATCTCGACCGGGTCAAAGCCCCGCTCGATTTCGTCGGCATCAACCTGTATTCCCGGGGCCTCGTTCGCGCCGCCAAGGACGACCTTCTGGGCCTGGAAGCCCAGGTCCTGGGAATGGGAGGACGCGAGGGTCCCGTCACCGACTTCGGTTGGGAAGTCTGGCCCGATGCCCTCCACGATGTCGTTCTCCGGATCACGCGAGACTACGACCGCCCGGTCCTCGAGATCACGGAAAACGGCTGCTCCTACGCGGACAGCCCCGGGCCCGACGGAAAGATCCGGGATTCGCGGCGGATCGATTTCTTTCGAGGCTATCTCGAGGCCCTCCACCGTGCGATCGAAGCTGGCGCCGATGTCCGCGGGTATCACGCGTGGACACTGATGGACAACTTTGAGTGGTCCGAGGGTTTCGAGCAGCGCTTCGGGCTCACCTGGGTCGATTTTGAGACCGGCGAGCGAACCGTAAAGGAATCCGGGCACTGGTACGCTTCCGTGGTCCGCGACAACGGCTTCGAGACCTGAGGACGCATCCACGTGGAAGATCGACTCCTTTTCATCATCGGCTCTCCCCGTTCCGGATCGACGCTCCTGGCCCGGATGCTCGGGGCCCATACCGATATCCATGCCCCCGCCGAACCCCACCTCCTGACCCCCCTGGCGCACATCGGGGTCTACGGCCGGGTCGATGCCGCCCCCTATGATCCGATCATTACCGAGGAGGCCATGCGGGCGCTGCTCGCCGACCTTCCCGGCGGCGAAGACACCTACCTCGTCGCACTCCGCCGCTACACCGACGCGATCTACGAAGCACTCCTCGAACCGACCCACTGCCGGTTTCTCCTCGACAAGACCCCGGCCTATGCGCTCGTACTCGACTTCGCTGCTCGGCTCTACCCGCGTTCTCGCTACGTCGTGCTCACCCGCAATCCCCTCGCAATCTGGTGTTCCTATGTCGAGTCCTTTTTCGATGGCGACTTCGAAGTCGCCCACGCCCACAACCCGGTTCTCGAAAGATACGTCCCGGCGATCGCGCGCTTCCTTCGCGAATCCTCCGTGCCCATCCACCACGTGCGCTACGAAGACCTCGTCCAGGACCCGGAACTTCACTTGCGACGCATCGCCGAATTCGGGGGGTTCGATTTTCAGCCGGGGATGGTCGACTACGGCGAGGCGGCACCCCAGGCAACGGGCCGCGGCCTGGGCGACCCCGTCACCGTGGCCCGCGAGAAGCGTCCCACCACGTCCTCTCTCGCGCGATGGACCCGGGATCTCGCCGGTCGACCGGAGGCCGTCGCGAACTGCGCCCGCATCCTCGACGGCCTCGCGGATTCGGATCTCGAAACCTGGGGATTCCGGCGAAGCGACCTGGAAGCCGAACTGGCCTCGGTCGCCCCCGAGGGCGGACCCGCCGCACGCCGACCGAGAAGCCGGCACTCCCTCGAACGGAAGTTCCTCGTGGCGCTCCGACGCAACATCCATCACAACGGCTTCGGGCGCCTGGTCAAGCGCATCCGCCACGCCTGCGACGTCCTCCTGCGCTAGTCGAGACCGACTCTTTGCCGAACCCCCACGCCAACTGCTACTCTTCCGGCATGGATTTGAATACGACTCATGCCGCGAACCCGTCCGATTCCGAGGAAACGACGAGCTATCGGCCTCCCCGGTTCGAGGTCATCTCGCTGGACTGCGAAATCTCCTCGTACGCCCCCGACGACGGCGGCGAAGCTCCCCTCTTCTGACGGCCCCCCGCGCATTCGCTCTTTGCGAACCGCTCGAACCGTCGGATAGGAACGCATCCCCGCGGCCATGATCCGTCGTGCCTGGCAGTTTCTCGTCGCCGCAACGCGCCGCTACTTCGTCGCTGGAATCCTCGCCTTTGCGCCTATCGGCATCACGGTGTGGGCCATCGCCTGGATCGTCCAGCGCCTCGACAACCTGCTCCTGCCCCGGGTTCTCGGCCTTTTCCTTCCCGGATCCGCCGAGGACGTATCGATCCCGCCCTTTGTCGGAGCGCTCTTCACATTCGTGGTCATCTTGCTCGCTGGCGTCGTGGCGCGGCACCTCTTCGGACACGAATTCGTTCGCATGGGGGAGCGACTCCTCGCCCGGGTCCCCGTTGCCCGCAGCCTGTACGGCGGAGTCAAGCAACTCTTCGAGGCGCTGGTCAACAGTTCCAACTCGACAGCTCGATTCAATCGCGTGGTGCTGATCGAATACCCTCGAAAGCATCTCTACGCGCTGGCCTTCACCACCGGCGAAACCCGCGGGCCCATTGCCCAAGCCCTTCCCCACGACGAATTGCTGAACTGTTTCGTCCCCACGACGCCGAACCCGACTTCCGGCTTCTACCTTGTGATTCCCGAATCGGAGTGCCACCCCGTCGACCTCAACGTCGAAGAGGCCTTCAAACTCGTGATGTCCGCCGGCCTGGTCGCTCCCGAAGACGAAAAGGGCCATCTCGCACCCTGACCTCTAGGGGCCCAGGCGGTCGAGTTCGACATCCAGGGCGAGAACCGGATCGTCCTCCACGCCCAACTCTCGAAGCGCAGCCGCCAATTCGCGGACGTACTCCAGGTTGCTCCCGCTCGGCCCCCGGGCCCGGCGTACCTGCGCCGCGACCTCGGAGAGCGAGCCCTCCCCGAGGTAGTTCGGGTTTCCCGGCACCGCGCGATAGAGGAGCCCGCGAACGCTTCGCTCGACCTCGCCTCCCAGGTGCACCTCCACATGTTCGCGGCGATACCCCCCTTGCTCGCGTCGGTCGAGCCCCGCCATGACCGCCGCCTCGGATCCTGGCAAAACCCTGTACGCTCGCCCCCAGCACCGCTGCCCGTCCTCGACGACCAGCGTAACGACGCGCCCGGGAGCACCCGGAACCCCGCGGTGGTCCGTGGACCCCTGCCAAAAACGCCTGCCCCAGCCTTCGATCCAGGCGGGCTCGACCTCGGCGAAATCGAACGCCGGCCTCCAGACCAGCGAGCCGTAACCAAATATCCAGGTCTCGGAACCCGGCGCCTCGCCGTTCACGATTCGGAGCCCCCGACCTCGCCCGGTTCCCGGTAGTCGATCTCGAGAACCGTGTAACTCGCAGGCCCGCGCGGGCGACGAACCGACACCTCGTCGCCACAGACCTTGCCGAGAAGCGCACGGCCCACCGGCGAGTCGATACTGACCCAGCCCTTTCCCGGGTCGAACTCGTCGGGTCCCACCAGCCGGTAGCGCACGACCGCCCCGTCTTCATCTTCCAGGGTGACATGGGCCCCAAAAAAGACCTTTCCGGCCTGGTCGGGAGAAGGGTGAACCACCGTCAATTCGTCGATTCGCTTCGAGAGAAACCGCATGCGCGAATCGATCTCGCGAAGCCGTTTCTTGCCGTAGATATATTCCGCGTTTTCTGAACGGTCCCCCTGCGCCGCCGCATCCGAAACCTCTCGCGTAACACGCGGTCGCTCGACTCGCCAAAGCCGATCGGCCTCTTCCTCGAGGGCCCGAAAGCCCTCCGGCGTGATGTAGTTCGACTTCGACATCTCGAAAACCCTGGCCTCACCGGAACGGAAATAGGACCCCATGTGCGCGACCGCAAGGCCCGACTTTACACCGCGGACATTCCCGGTCCATGACCGGCATGCCTTCCCTCGACCGCGAGGTCGGCTACCCTCGCGACGATGCCCGCCGAAAGCCCGAACTCCCAGGTCCCGCCGGAGCCCCCGACGAAGGGGTCCCCGCCGAATGCCACCCCGCTGGACCACCCGTTTTTTCTACCCGTACTTTTCATCGGGTGCGCCTTCTGGTTCGGATACGACGCCTACCTGAGTCAGGACCCGGACATCCTGGAGCACCCGGAACTCAATCGATACGGATTTCGAATCCTCGTCTTCCTGGCTCCCCTGTGGTCCTATCGCGGCTGGTGCGAACTCCAGCGCAAGCCCGAAAACCCCTGGGTACTCCCAGGACTCCTCGCGGCAATGGCCGCGTGGACCGCGTTCGACGCCTGGGGGAGTACCGACGCGTTCAATCTCGAGAACGCGACCATCCTCCGCGCGTTGGTGCCCTGGCTCGTCTTTGCCGCGGCCTGGTACGCCTTCGCCGCCATTCGCAACCCGACCCGGTCACGGGTGCCCTACGGCTTTGCCGTAGTCCTGGGGGCCCCAGCACTCTGGTTTGGATACCAGGGCTTCGTCAGCCAATCGGGAGAAGCGAATGCGCTCGCCTTCAAGGCCAGTGCTATCACGCTGGGCCTCGTTGCAGCATGGTCGGCCCTTTCCGACCTTCGACGCGAGCGCCGAAGCCCCCCGCCGTCCGATCTCGAATCATCGTCCTAGAACCCCGGGTTCACTCCCCGCCGACCTCCCCTTTTCCGCGCAGGCGAACGCCTTCCCGCCGTGCCTCGATCGTTTCGGACCCCACCCCGCGAGCGAACTCGGTCGCCCGCTCACGCTCCATCGCCATGCCTTCGCCCAGGGTTCCCTCGAAACCCGCTCGAAGGAGCTGCTTGTATCCCCGGACAGCCTCCGGGTGAACCGAAAGAATCTGCTCGGCCAATTCGCGGGCCTCGGCTTGCAGCCTCTCGGGCGGTACCACGCGATTCGCCAATCCCCACTCCAGCGCTTCGGCTGCAGAGACGAAGCGCCCGGTAAACGCGATCTCGCTGGCTCGGTAGAAGCCGATCAACCGGGGAAGCCGCTGGCTGAGACCCCAACCGGGCAACACCCCAACCCGAACGTGGGAATCGGCAAAACTCGCCGACTCGGAAGCCACAATGATGTCGCAGGCGAGCACCAGTTCGAAACCCGCCGTCACGGCGAAGCCGTTGACCGCGGCAATCAGGGGTTTCGGAAAGGCTTCAAGGGTCGGAATCAGGCCGGTATTCATGTCGCTGCCTGCTTCGGCGACATTGGCGCCCTGCTCTCCACTCCCCTGCTCCTTGAGGTCGTTGCCCGCGCAAAACGCCGGCCCCTCCCCAGTCAAGATCACCACGCCGATGGATTCATCGACCGCCAGGCTCCGAAGCGCGTCGGTCAGCGCTCCCCGCAAGCCGGCCGAGAGGGCATTCCGCGCCCCTGGCCGGTTCAGCGTGAGAGTGGCCACTCCACCCTCCCGGGCGACTTTCAAGACTTCGGTCATCGTCCCTCCTGGAAAACCCCTGAGCCCTTAGCGCCCTCGCCGACCGCTATAGCGGCGACTGCCGTGCTCGTAGAGTTTCTTCAACGTCAAGCGATCCGCGTCACTGAGCCCCCTAGCATCGCTGCGAATCGACGGGTACATGATATCTCGGGGGTCATCGCTGTGGCCGCCGAGGCCGAGGGCGTGCCCCATCTCGTGAAGCATCACCTTGTGGATCTCGCCCTCGCCCGCCTCTTCGCCATTGCCCCAACGCCCCGTCACGAGAATGTGAGCGACCCCCATCCGCAACTGGGCGAGGTTGAGATCGTAGGAACAAAAAGCGATATACCAGTCGCCGTCCGGGGAATCCGCCCACACGATCGGAATGTCCGCGTCGCCCATGTCATCGACAAATTCGAACCGCGGCACCCCCGGACCGGCCACGCCGGTCCAATCGAGCACCGCCCGGCGTACCGCCGACTCGACCTCGTCGGGGTTCGCGAAGAGCCCGGGCGGCGGCGGGGGGAGATGGATCGCGAGAGGCATCTTCCGACGTCCCCAGTGGACGAGAAACGTATCTCCCCGGCCCGAGAAAACCATGTCGCGCAGGTAGTGCCGCCCGGACCTCTCGACTCCCTGCTCGGCCTCGAGTGCCCCCGGCGATCGATCCCTTGCTTCGCCCTCTCGAGACGCTTCGGGCCCTGCACAGGCGAAACCCAGGACGGCGACCGCCAGCAACGATGCCGCCCACCCTGCCCGCCTCATTCGGCCGAACCCTTCGGGATCCCCTCGAAGACTTTCGGCCTAACCTCCTTCGCCCACAACTCGTAACCCGCTCGATTCAGGTGGAGTCCGTCGAACATGAACAAACCCTCGCGGGGGCGGCCGTCGGGCCCTCGCATCGGCGAAGCGATATCGATCACCCCGAGTCGCTCGTCCGCGCGGGCCTGGGCCGCGATGAGTTCGTTGGCTCGCTCCATTTCGGGCCACTGCTCCCAGCGACTCACCGAGGGCTTGATGGTGATGAACTCGACTCGCGCGTCCGGTTGACGCGAGTGGATCGCCTCGACGAGTTCCGCGTATTCGGCCGCCACACCCTCCGCAGTCTTTCCGCTACCGGCCCTCAGGTCGTTGTCGCCCGCATAGACCACGACGAGCCGGGGGGCATAGGGCGTCACCACCCGGTGGACATTGTGGAGAACGTGGGCCATGTGGGCCCCGCCGAACCCCCGGTTCAGGACCGGAGCGGGTGCCATGTCTTCCGCGAGGTCGGCCCAGAAGACGAAGCTCGAACTCCCCACGAACACCGTCACCCCGGGGACCGGGGGATTCGCGCGATCCTCCTCCTCGAAGGCCTGGATCGCCGACTCGAAGAAAGCCGGATCGGTCCGAACTCCGGTCCCAAACCCCAGAAGTGCCCCGAAGGCCAGGCTGCCCAGCGCCGCCAGTACCCCCAGCCCGATTCCCACTAGCCGCTTCACGATCCGCCTTCTCCTGTGCCTCGGGATGCCCCTAGCTCGCGGTCGCGTCGCGCGGACCTTCAGGAGCGTAGATCGACTTTCGGGGTTGGCGAAACAATTCGTGCACGAGTGGCTCGAAGTGCGAGAGCGAAAGCGTGTCGTAGGAAACGTCAAAACTGTTCTGGTCGTATTTTTCGCAGAACGCGGCGCACGCCTTCCAGTGGGGGTGATCCCGGTAGCGATCGCGCATGTCGCGATCCAGGCCCAGGTGGTGAAAGAAGTAGTAGCCCTGGAAAATAGCGTGATGCTTGACGATCCAGAGGTTCTCATCGGTCACGAAGGGTTCGAGAATCGTGGCCGCCAACTCCGCGTGATTCGTGCACGCCAGCGTATCCCCAATGTCGTGCAGCAGGGCACAGACCACGTACTCGTCGTCCCGACCGTCGCGTTGCGCCCGGGTCGCTGTCTGCAGGCTGTGCGTAAGACGGTCCACGGCGTAGCCGCCCGTATCTCCTGCCAGGAGTTCGAGATGCGCCAGGACGCGATCCGACTGCCCCTTGCCAAATTCGACCGAACGCCGAGCGATGTGCTGGTAGTCCTCACGCGTTGCATCGCGCATCGCCGAAAAGGTCGTATCGCCGGGATCGCTCATGCTTTCTCCTCTGTTGCGAAAGCCCGATCCTAGCAGGCAGGCCGAACCTCAAGCCGGGGGCCTCACCCCCAAAAACTGGAAAAGACGGCGCAAACAAAAACGAACGTCCAGCCGTACAACATCGCCTGCGCCAGCCGACCGCCCCGTTTCGCCAGAAACCCGTCGACGAACTCAAAACCCATGGCTCCGTAGAGGCCGAGAACCGGCGTCAAGAAGAGGCCGTAAAAAGCCTTGGCCTGCCCGAAGTACGGCAGGCCGAGAGTCATCCAGAAGAGTGCGAAAAGCGTCGCGGCCGCGAGAACTCCCAGAAGAGCCCACGCCGCCCTCCGACGAGGGTCGGGGTCGCGAACCGCGAGGGTCGCCCCGCGGAAGATCCCCACGAGGCCAAGGCCGGTGGCGGGAATTGCCAAGGGGTAGACCGCGGCCATCCACCCATAATTCCAGGCCCCGTGGCGAGCCCCCGGCCCGCCCAACCCGCCGAAGAATCCGTCGCCCCAGGCCGTCGAATACAGCGAATCCCAGAACGACTCGAACCCGGCGAGAAAAGGTCGCACCAGGGAACTTCCAAAATCGAGATAGTAAGTCGCGGTGTGAAAGCCCGGCTGGACCCACCACACCTGGCCCGGCCCGGAGAGATCCCAATTTCCAAAAACAGCGGTTCCGTACAGCACCAAACTTCGCGAATAGAACCAACCCGCGATCACCACCGCCGGCAGCAGCAGCGCTGCAAACCCCTGAAGGCGGCCCGTCGCCGCGCTCCCCCCAAGGACCGCGACGCGCAAGGCCAGTGCCCCGCCCG
>JAZAOF010000043.1:0-5072 GCA_036228265.1 Myxococcota bacterium
TACCGGTCGGCCCGTCTCGGTGGCGGCGGTTGCAGCCGCACGCGCTTCCCGGGCCGAGGACAGGGTTTCGCACAGGAGAAGGTCGACATGGGGAGCGAGTCGCTCGGCCATTTCCCTGTATTGCGGGAGGATCTCGTGGTCAGCGCCGACTTCCTCGGAGCGGTAACTCGTGGCGAGGGGCGGAAGCGAACCGGCGATCTGGACGGGGCGCTGCGCTCCGTCTCGTGCTCGGCGAGCGAGATCGATGGCCTTCGTCGTGAGTTCGCCCAGCCGATGGTCCATTCCCTCCCGGGAGAGCAGTGGCCGGGTCACGGCGTAGTTGTTCAACGTGATCACGTCGGCACCGGCATCGATGTAGGCCCGATGCACTTCCTCCACCGCGTGGGGAGCTTCCACCAGCGCCTGGGCGGACCAGATCGAGGTGATGTGATCCGGGACGTCGACGCCCCGAACGCGAAGTTCGCTCCCCATCCCGCCGTCGAGGAGCAGGACGTTTGCGGTCAAGCCCCAGGGCTCGCCGGGTCGAGAAATTCCTTGAACCCGTATCGCGCGTGGGGTCCGAAGCAGATCTGTTCGAGGACCCCGATGCCCTCGCGGCCTTCGCATCGAGCGCGGACGACCTGCTGGATGTGTTGATTCTCGAGAGCCATCGGGTCGACGTCGTCGACTTTCCAGGATTCGCCCGCCATCGCGAGTTCTCCCTTCCACTGGCCGTGTCCCCATTCGGGGTGGGTGTAGCCGATGCCCTTCATCCGGAAGCAGAGGAGTGGATCGAGGAGGATCTCGGTTCGGCTCCCATCCTTTCCCAAGAGAGCGATTTCGGCGCTTGCCGCTCGCCGCGTCCCCGGGATGTATTCGATCCGGTGCTCACAACCCGCGGCGCTCCGAAGCCCGGGGTCCTCGACTCCCGGAATTTTCGACGGGTCGGCGTACGCCGGGACAATGGCACCATCCGCATGCCACATGTGCCCGCTCTCGTCTTCGAAAACGCCAAAGTGACTGCAGTGGTCCGACCAGTGGAGCGGGGCCCAGAGAAAGAAGACCTGGGGAATGCGCGGGTTGGGAGCGGGACCGGTGTCGGGAGCGCCCACGGGGCGAATTCCCCAGGATCGGTCCTTCGTTCCGAGTACGCGCTCCGCGTTTACCGGGACCGTCCGTCCGTCGTAACGAATCTCTCCTTCCCAGCGCCCAAATTGGGCGAAACGCGTCGCGTCCATCATCAGTCGCTTGTCCTGGAAGAGGGTCTGGCGCCCCTCCTCGATGCATGCGGTTCGGGCGTTGAAGTCGAGTTCGGCGGCGATCCCGGTTTCGTTGTCGTCGAGGACGAGGCGGATGTGTCTCATGGGTTCGACCACCTCGAGACGAAAAGGCCCGACTTCGGTCTCGCTGGGATCCCGCGGTGCCCGGCGAGAAGCGTGAAAGGCGTGTTGCTCGCCGTCGCGGACGATGCTGAAACCGCAGTCCATGATGCCCAGGTGCGGATAGATCGCCATTCCGATGCCGAAGTAGAATTCGCCGTCGTCCTGGTAGCCGTTGAACCAGTAGCGGTCGTAGACATTGCGGTCGCTCGACGCGGGTACCGCCACGGGCTGAGGCGTCTGGTGGATCGGGTAGTCGTCGAAACGGCTGAGCATTAGGGACCTCGTCTTCGGGAGAGGAAACTCGGGTTTTTTTGAGCCAGCGCCAGTATAGGCGAGGTCGAGGAGCCCAAGACTGGCCCGGGAGGGTCCGTCGTCATACTCTGTGGGCCACGAGGCGACGCGCGACGGGCCCCCGGGTTCCACGGTGCCGGGGGGGCTGCGGGGATTTTCGGTTCGGAGCGCGTGGGGCGCCGGGGGCGCGGGGGGAAGGGAGCGCATGAAATCAGAGCGATCCTACGCCGGCGTTTTGCTGTGCTTTTTTCTGTCGGGCTTTGCGGCGTTGCTCTACCAGACGGCATGGATGCGGGAATTCTCTTTCGTTTTTGGAACGTCGGAACTCGCGGTGGCAACCGTATTGGCCGGTTACATGGC
Organism: Myxococcota bacterium; assembly: GCA_036228265.1. Lineage (GTDB taxonomy): Bacteria > Myxococcota_A > UBA9160 > UBA9160 > UBA4427 > CAJXIC01. Next base: position 2,013 of record JAZAOF010000043.1, read on the forward strand.
GGGTCTCTCTTTGGGAGCCGCGATAGCCGGGCGTCTCGCCCACCGGGTTCGTCGCCCCGTGTGGATCTACGGCTTACTCGAACTGGGGATTGCGGTCACGGCGCTCGCCCTGCCTTTGGCGATCCAGGGCGTACGGGCCATCGCGGTGTGGGCCTTCGCTCAGCCCGAGGGTCCGCCCGCGGCCGGCGGAGTCGCGGTGACCTTGTTTACGTTGACCGCCTCCTTCGTGATCCTGGTGATCCCCACGGCCCTCATGGGCGCGACACTCCCGCTCCTCTCGCGCCACGCGGTGCAGCGCGACAACCAGATCGGGAGTCGCGTGGGCGTCCTCTACGCGATCAATACCCTCGGCGCGATCGCGGGCACCGTCGTAGCCGGTTTCGCGCTCCTTCCGGCGTTGGGACTTCATCAGACCGTCCTGGTGGGCGTGGCTGTCAACGCGGGCGTCTTCGTCCTCGCGGCCCTCCTCGCGCGGGGCCAGGAGTCGCGGGTCTCTGCACCGTCGCATCGACCGACCGCCTTTCGTTGGCAGCGTGCCGACTGGGTGCTCCCTCTCATCCTGATGTCGGGAATGGTCTCGTTCTCCTACGAGGTCCTGTGGACGCGTCTCCTGGGACAGATCCTGGGGGGGAGCGTCTACGCATTTTCGACGATGCTGGCGAGCTTCCTGGCGGGAATCACCCTGGGCAGTGCCCTGGCGGCTCGTTTCGCTCGCGACCCGGAGCGGTCGGCGGTGGGGTTCGTTTGGAGCCAGCTGTTCGTGGCCGTCTTTTCCCTGGCCGCCTTCCACCTGGTCGACCGGCTTCCCACCTGGGTCGTGCAGTGGGATGTGGGTCGATTCGCCGGATTGCACCCCAGCGACGCGGTGTTCGGGGTTCTTCTCCTGCTGCCGTCGACCCTGGCCATCGGGGCGACCTTTCCCTTCGCCGTTCGCATTACCGCGCGCGGTGTCGAGGACGCGGCGGCGGCGACGGCGCGGGTCTACGCGTGGAACACGGTAGGAGCCATCGTCGGCGCCCTCGGCGCGGGTTTCTTGCTGATCCCCACGCTGGGTTTCGCGGCAAGCCTGGGGATCGGTGTCGCGCTCAATCTCGCTCTCGCGGCGGTCGCGTCCTGGGTTCTGTCGCCGCGGAAGTGGATCGGGGTCGTCCTGGCCGCGGGCCTGGGCCTCGCGTCTTGGTTCTGGGCTCCCCAGACCCCCTGGAACCTCTTGCGTTTTGCGCCGATCGCCCGGGTGGTTCAACCGGGCGAACTGATTTTCGAGGAGGTCGGACGCAGCGCGACCGTCCTAGTGCGTCGCCGAGAGGGCGCGTACTACGTCATGAACAACGGCCTTGCCGAGGCGGCGGTTCGACCCGTCTGGGACCCCGGCGCCGACCTCACCAACCGCTGGTTGAGTTCCCTGCCGTCCATGGCGAGGCCACAAGCCGAATCCCTCCTGGTGATCGGTCTCGGCGGGGGTGTGGTGGTCGAGGAGGTGCCTGCGTCGATCCGGGAAATCGACGTCATCGAACTCGAAGAGGCGGTGATCGAGGCGAATCGCGTGCTGGCGAGTCGTCGATTTGCGGACCCATTGTCCGACCCGCGCGTTCGCGTGATCGAAAACGACGCACGGGGTGCGCTGACACTCACCTCGAAACGGTACGACGCCATCGTCTCCCAGCCTTCGCATCCGTGGACCGCCGGTGCGTCCCATCTCTATACCCGCGAGTTTTTTGACCTGGTCAAGGATCACCTGGAGCCCGGTGGCGTTTTCGTTCAGTGGATCGGGCTCGCTTTCGTCGACCAGGAACTGCTTCGCGTACTGGTTGCGACGCTGTTGGATGTCTTTCCCCACGTACGCGTCTACAGCCCTCCGTCCTATGCCGCGGTTCTCTTTGTCGCGTCGGAGCAAGCCCTGCCCATCGAGGAAACGGTTCAAGAAGCGATTGAAAGATCTCCCGAGACGTTCAAGAAGATCGGCATCCAGGTGCCGGAAGACGTGTTCATCTCTCTCGAACTCGACGAGGTGGGAGCCCGTGCCTTCAGCCAGGGGGCTCCCGTCAGTACCGACGATGCAAACATTCTCCAGGTGCGCTCTCCCGGGGTTCTGGGCCGGGCGCTTTTGCGTGCGAGATCGCTGGATTTCCTTGCGCCTTTCGATCCGGTGGAACGAATCGCACCGGGGCTGGACCTCGTCTATGCCTGGGTCCGAATGCAGCAGAATCGTCCGCACCACCCGCGGTTGGAGCGGCTCCGCGACGCGGCGGTGGGGCGTGAGGGAGCGATTCTTGATCGCTGGGCCGCCAAGAACGAAGGTCGAGGGGCTCGCCTCGAGGCGCTGTCCGAGCTGGCCTCGGGATCGGGCCGGGAGGGGCGGCGAGCGCAGGAGGTGCTTGCACTGGTCCTACGCCCCGCGATTCTCCGCGCTCCGCGAGCGGTCGAAGCCTCAAAACTCCAGGTCCTCCGCGAACCCTTTCGTGCGGTGGTCGAGGGTTGGTCTCGGCAGGGCCGCCCCCGCGAGCTCGAGGATCTCGACGCGCGCCTGGGGGCAGTGAGGCCCTCGGACCTGCTCTATCCCGAGGCCACGAGGATGCGCGCTCGCTGGAGGGTGGTCGAGGGTTCGCCCGGTCGTGCCCGCGAGGCGCTGGACCTTCTCGACGGCATCTCCCTCGCCTCCAACGGGAATTTCTCCGATTTTTTCCTTTACGCTCGGGCGGCGGTGCGCGCGGGGGACACGGGTCTCGCGCTGAGCAGCTACCGCAATGCGGCCCAGGCCGCGCAGCGCAGCGGTTCGGCCGCCCGGAAGCGCCTGCGCGAGATCCAGGCGCAGGTCGCAAGGATCCCCGCGACGGGGGAGGATGGGCTCTACCGCCAAGAGATTCTGCTGTGGATCCGGGACGCGCTCGAGCAATCGGCCCCACCGCTTCGCCGCTAGGCCAGCGGAATGCCACCCGGCTGACGAGGAATCCGAATCACGAGCCCGCCCCGGGCGCGCTCGACCCGGTACACCTCGAGCGGTTTTCGCGCCGGTGGAGTGAGCGGGTCCCCGGACCGAACGTCAAAGACCGCTCCGTGCAG
>JAZAOF010000044.1:0-6251 GCA_036228265.1 Myxococcota bacterium
CACGTCGAGCGCGAATGGTCGGCACGAGCCGACCACGGATCCTGGCAGGCACACCAGATTCGCCGACTTCTCATTTCCCAGACCCGAACACGGCTCACCGAGAACCTCGGGATGATCCGGACTCTCGTGGCCGTCTGCCCGATGCTCGGACTCCTGGGCACCGTCACGGGGATGATCGAAGTCTTCGATGTGATGGCCGCGGCCGGAAGCGGAAACGCGCGGGGGATGGCCTCGGGCGTCTCCAAGGCCACCTTGCCCACGATGGCGGGCATGGTCGCAGCGCTCTCGGGCATGATCTTCAGCATCCAACTCGACCGCTTTGCAAACCACGAGACGGACCGCGTCGCGGGCCATCTCGAAATCGTTCACCAGTGAGGGTTCCATGCGGCGAAGACGCGCCCGCCAGGAAGAGGAAAGCGAAGTCAACCTGACGCCGATGCTCGACGTCGTCTTCATCATGTTGATCTTTTTCATCGTGACGGCTTCGTTCGTGAAGGAAGCAGGGATCGACATCACCCGGCCGCCGGCCGCGACGGCCGAGCGCAAGGAACGAGGAAACATCCTGATTGCCATCACGAATAACGACCAGATCTGGGTCGACCGCCGCCAGGTCGATCCGCGCGCCCTGCGGGCCAATATCGAGCGGCTCCACGCCGAAAACCCCCAGGGTTCCGTCATTATCCAGGCCGACGTCGAATCCAAGAACGGCCTGCTGGTCCAGGTCATGGACGCGGCTCGCCTGGCCGGGGTCAGCAGCGTATCTCTCGCGGCTGAGGTTGTGGAGTGAGATGGCGAATCGCCTACCGGCCGCCATCGCGCTCGCGTGCCTCGTCACCTTCGGACTCTTCTGGGCGATGCAGGCCCTGATTGGTGTCACGGGTGAACTCAAGGAAGGGGGCGCCCCGCCCAGCATCGACTTCGTTCGGCTGCGCAAGGACATGCAGCCCGAGTTGAAAAAGCGCGAGCCTCCCAAGCGCGAAAAGCCCGAACAACCCCCGCCGCCGCCCGAAATGGCCATGGCCAAGTCTCAAATGAACACCGACAACTCCTTGGGCTCCCTCGGCTCCCTGGGAGACCTTGGAGACCTGGGCGAAGCCGGAGTGGGCGCGGGTGCGGGGGCCGACCGCGACGTGGTGCCCCTGGTTCGAATCGAACCGGACTACCCAATGCGCGCCCGGCAACGGGAACTGGAGGGATGGGTCGCCGTGGTCTTCACGATCACCAAGATCGGATCGGTCAAGGACCCCACGGTCCACTCTTCCTCCCATAGCGTCTTCAATGAACCGGCGCTGCGGGCCGTGCGAAAATGGAAGTACAATCCAAAGATCGAGAATGGCGAGGCCGTCGAACGCCCGGACGTTCGGGTCGTCATCGACTTCAAGATGGAGTAATCCCGCGGTGTCGAAATTCGCCTTGCAGGCCCGTTGGATTCTGGCGTTGGCTCTCGTTTTTGCGAGCAGCCCGGCACTCGGACAGGGTTCGGCCCTGGAAGGGGTCGCCGTAGCCATCCGAGACGAGGGACCGGACCCCGTCACTCCGCTCAAGAGAGCCCTTCCCCGCTACCCCGAGGCGGCCCTGGCTCGTGCAATCGACGGTTGGGTCGTTCTCGACTTCTCGATCGGTACTGACGGCACAGTGACCGAAGCCTCCGTGAAAAAGGCGTCGAACCCGGCGTTCGAAAGCGGAGCGCTGGAGGCGGTACGGAAATGGACATTCGAACCCGTCGTCCGCGACGAACAACCCGTCTCTCTTCCCGGGCAAAACGTAACCCTGGAGTTCACCCTGACCGACGAGGCCAAGCGCGCCCTTGAGTACGCCGCCTCGACGGGCGGGAACTCCGCCTTTCAGGATGGAAAACGCCAGAACCGCAACTCCCTGAGCATGCACCGCGAAGGGGAGCGATTCATGAAGGCCCTGGGCGAGTGCCTGGAGTACTACCAGAACCAGCAGTTCGAAAAGGCTCGGGAGAGCCTTTCTCGCCTGAGAATGCGGAGCCTGAACCCCGTCGAACGGGCCAAGACGTACCGCATGTACGCCTACCTCGACTACTCCCAGGGACGACTCGACGCGGCCCGATCGAACCTACGCAAGGCCATGGCCGAAGACGCCCTCAGTCGGGCGGAAAATGCAGAAATGCTCTTCCAGATCGCTCAACTCTACGTCTCCGAGGAACGCTGGGAAGACGTCATTGCAACCCTCGGCGAATGGTTCGCCCAGGAACCCGATCCGAATTCCGCCTCGTACTTCCTTCTCGCGCTCGCCCATTTCCAGAACGGCGATCGCGAATCCGCCCTGAAGCCAGCCCGGCAGGCCGTTCGAACCTCCCGCGCCCCCAAGGAAGGCTGGCTCCGCCTCCTCCTTGCGCTCGAGATCACGAACAAGAACTACGACCTCTCGATTCCACTCCTCGAAGAACTGGTGAGGCGCTACCCGAAGAAACTGTACTGGGTACAACTCTCCACCCTGCAGGGGGCCATGGGAAATTACGAGAAGGCCCTGATTCCGCTCCAATTGGCCTATACGCAGGACCTCCTCGACGAGGACGGCGAATACCGAAGGCTCGCCCAACTTCTTCTCTACCTCGACCTCCCCTACCGGGCCGCCGAGGTCCTTCGGTCGGGAATCGAAAACGAGATCATCGAACCGAACTCCGAAGCCTTTGAGCTCCTGGGCAACAGCCTGATCGAGTCAAAAGATTTCGACAAAGCGGTGGGTCCCATCGAAAAAGCGGCCGAGCTCTCCGAGACCGGGGCCCTCTACCTTCGCCTCGCCCAGGTCCACGCCCAGCGCGAGAACTGGACCGAAACGACGCGCGCCCTAAAGCAGGCGTTGGCGAAAGGCGACCTCGATGACATCGGCGAGGCTCACTTCCTGATGGGTGTCGCGCATTACAACCAGAAAAATCCCAAGCTCGCGATCCGATCGTTTACCCGCGCCCGCGGGCACAAATCGACTCGTGACGACGCCGCCAACTGGCTGAAATACATCAACCGGGAGATCGGCTCCAGCTGATCTCCGCCCGCCTCAGGGCCGCCCCCGAGGCTCAGACGGTCGAAAGCCCCACCGGATCGCGTTGGCTTCGGGGAGCGTGAGCAGGGGCAGCACAGACCGCAGGCGCGCGGTCTCCGGGGACATAGGGGCGTCTCGGGCCGTCCGCGCTGCGCTGGCGATCGCCGCGGTCAATCCATCCCCGGAGTCGGCCGTCCGGAGAGGCTCGGCTTCGGCGTCGGCCTCGTCGAAACGACCGAGGCGCAGAAGCGACCACACCAGCCGTCGCCGAACCCGCTCCAACGTTGGATCCACGCGAAGTCGTTGGCGGTCGAGAACGACTGCAGTCTCGTAGCCACCCAGTACCGCGTAGAGCCGGGCCAATTCCGCTTGTCCGGGCCAGCGTTGGTTCGGGAGCCGCTCTCCCAGCGACGACTGGAGACTGCGAAAATGGGAAGGGATCACTCCGTTGCGAAAGGCCCACTCTGGATTTGCCCGCACCACCTTCTTCACTTCGAAACCCCGGTCCGGATCGAAGGGAATCCGTCTTTCCTGGTAATAGCTCGCCACCTTTTCAAGGTTTCCCCGATTGCGCGGATTTTTCCGAAGGTAGATCGCGCTGCGAACGTTCCTGAAGGCGAGTACCCACCCGTCCTCGTCCTCGAGGTGACCCGTCGTATAGCGCCACGGACGGTTCGGGGGCGCCACGCGCGGCAACCCGGTCCCAAAGAAAACGTCCACCTGCTGCCGGTCGAGAAGTTCCCGAAAAGCCAAGTCGCCATCGCCACCGCTCCGCCCACCCAGAGAAATTCCCGCCTTCAGGACCGACGGAGGGACGTTCAGCGAGCCGTTGAGCAGCGTTCTCAGGCGGGGGGCGAGCCAGTAACCCGCGAAACCACCGAGGGAATAATCCGTGTAGAGGTGACCTTCCAGCCCCACATCCGCGAGCCATCCCATCCCGTGCCCGTAGTACTTGGAGGAAGAGTAAGCCTGGCGATAGCTATCCCAGGAAGGAACCAACCCCCCGGAGATCATCGTCCACGGTCCCGCCAAGAAGAAAAGCGGAACCAGGGCCACCGAGCCCAGAGCCGCCGCGACCCTCCCCCGGTCCACCGCAACCGAGTGGGCGCGCGGATCGGGAGCCGACCGAAAAACCTCGACGACCAGGAGCAGACCGAAGATCCCCAGCCACTCGAAACGCACGGCGGTGGCCATGGCCGCCAACGACGCTACGGACAGCCCCACGAGCGCGGGGTCGATCGTGCGGGCGCCCCCACTCTTTGAGAGCGTCGGCCGCCACCACTGGCCAAGGCCGCGCACTCCCGCCCACGCGGTCCCCGCCGCCAGGCCCCAACCCAAGCCCCAGGCCAGTGGAGTGGGCGGGAGATTCGGAATTGGCCAACGAAAGAATCCGAACGATCTCCACTCGTCGACAACCCTTCCCAAGTCGGGTGTCTCGCGGCCCGCCAACAGGTACGCGAGGTGCGGCTCCGAGCCTGCGGGATTGACGAAGGTGGCCAACCCGGCCACAACCCCCGCCACGGCCAAAACCGGGAGGCGACCCCAGCCATTCGGATTCCCTCCCGCCCTGGCGAGAAACACCGAAGCCCCCTCCGCGACCATCGCCGCCCCGAGCAACAAGGGCGCGAGCAGGAAGCCCGCGTGCAGGTTGACCCAGAAAACAACGAGGGTCGCGAGAAGCGCAAAGCGAATCGGACCTGGGCGCCGGTCGCCCTCGAACACGAGTCGGTAGAGAAGAAGCACGCCGAGGACGCTGAAGAGATGCGGCCGAAGCTGAACCAGCCGATAGGCCGCCAGGATCGCAAAGCCGCTGGTCGCCAGGCTCGCGAGCCAGGCCGAGCCCGAAGCCCGGCGAAAAATCGACCAGGCCAGCCCCAGAATTGCAGCCACGAACGCGGCATGGAAGATGCGGAGCCCCGCAAACCCGAAAGTCGCGTCGAGCGCCGCGAAGACCGCTTCAGCAAGCCAGGACGAAGTTGACGGCGGACCGGCGGACCAAAACAACAAAGGGTCGGAGGAAAGCCAAGGCCCCTCTTCGAGAAATGACGTCCCCAGGGAGAGGTGCCACCAGAGGTCGTCCGTGAAGATCGGCTGTCCGGCGGATACGAGGATCGCGATAGCGATCGTCGCGAATCCCGCGTGAACGAAGAATCTGGCGGGGTCGCGCAAGAAACTCCCTCAGCAGCCGTAAAGGCGTCTCATCTACTCGGGCTGAAAACGGAAGCGTAGCGCCACGCCCGCGCGAAACCCCCACGGCTTCTGGCTGTAGGTGTAGCTCGCCTCCACTGGCTGGCTTCCGCCGACCTCCGTGGGTTCTACGTTGGTCGCGGGGACCGGGGTGTTTCCCAGGGACGTGGGAAGAACCGTCCTACAGCCATTGGCGATGTTCTGATTGCTGCCAACCAGCGAAATACATTCCGCAGTCCACGCCGTCACGTCCGTTCCGTCCGTCCTCCGGATGGGATTCCCGTATTCTTCCCCCAACCCGACGGCGCTCTGGGGCCCAACCACGGCCGAGTCGCTGATCGTCACGTCGAGATTGCCTAGATAGTGATACGCGCGGCCGAAGATTCCCAGGGACAGCATGAAGGGTCCCAACCGAACCGTATCGATTTCCAACTCGAGTCCCGGGCCGATCCCGTTGAGTTTCAGTTTGCCCTCGGCGCCCATGTAGAGAAGCTGGTAGGGAATCTCCGTAAGATTTCCGCCTCCGTTCAGCTGAACCGCGAAATGCGTCTCCCCTCGGACTTTCACCTGCTGGGACATCCACTCGAAGGACGGCTTGATCCGAATACGGCGACCCAGGACCTCGGCCGTGAAGGCGACGCCGGCCCCGGCGAAATACAAGGGGCTCGCGATCTCCGCGAACGTCGCACTCCCCTGTCCTAGGACGCTTGAGAGTTCCTGGGGCTTGGGCTTGACGCTGGCCCCCATGTCTCCGGGCTTTCCGACCTGGGCCACCGAGTAGTCAAAGCCAAAGGAAGCTTCGACACCCGCCTGGATGAAGCCGCGGGGACGACCCGGCAGGCTACTGATCCCCGGCGTCATCAACTCGAGATTTCCACCAACCAGGGGTGCGAAGAGCACCCGGCTCCCGGACGCCTGCCCCCCGCCATTGGGGTAGGGAACGGACTGCTTGACGATATCGGGGCAGGTCGGTGTATTTCAGGGGGGGTTGGTAGGAGGGGGGTTTTCGCCGTTCCAACACCCCAGCGGGTTGGAAGGAGTCTTGAAGTCGTCCG
>JAZAOF010000045.1:0-5008 GCA_036228265.1 Myxococcota bacterium
AATCGCGTTGGCGATAGCGCTGAAGGCCTGCGTTCCCGAGCGCTCCCGCGCCAAGGGTCGCGAGCAGCAGAACCAGGCTGGACTCGCGGCTGGAGGTAAGGGTGAGGATGTGTTCGCGGTAGAAGGAGAGATCGACCGCCATGGAGGTGTTCCCGAACACCGCCACGTGGTTGGCTTGCCCGGGATGCGCCTTCCTGGCGAAGAGAATCCCCGCCAGCCGCCATTCGCCGGCCTCCCTGGCGAAGACGGCGCCCCCGGAATCGCCGTTCAAGACCGCGGCCTCACCCGCTACGGCGCCTTCCCGGTCAAAGTGCATGCCGAAAGCGCGGGTTACGAGGCGGCCCATTCTCATGAAGTGGGAGGGCTCGCTCACGACGTTTCGGCCCCATCCGAGGACCACCGGACCGCTCGCCCGGTAGCCGAGGTGCGTGGACTCCGCGAGCTTCACCTCTTGCCACTGCGGATCCCAGTTGATCAGGCGCCCGGCTTCTCCTTGGCTGCTGCCGATCATCACGACGCTGGCTCCCTGTGCGGGCGGCGAAGTGGCGAGAGAGAGGCTCGGCAGGTCCGGGGGCTCGGCGAGGCGCAAGAGTTGAAGGTCGGCGGGGAAACCCGGCCGGGTGTCCAACTGAACGCCGGAGCCGGCGACCGCGGCGTAGGAGGTGCCGTCCAGCACGAAGTCCGGGTTTCCGTTGCCCGTCACGTGATGGGCGGTAATCACCCAGCCGCGTCCCAGGTAGACGCCTGATTGTGCGCCCAGCCGACCCACGTATCCCGCTCCCGGCAAGCCTGCATCGGCAGCGCCCGGATCCAGTCGTTGCTTGCCGTGGACGAGCACCGCCGTCGCGCTTCCCGCGCACACCAGCGCCCCCAACGCGCAGGTCAGCGCGGGGCCGCGCAGCCCCACGATCCACCCCATTCCCCATCTCCCCGTAGCTTACGCTACGCCTCTCGCGAGAAGTCTACGCGCTTTCTGCGCGCATTTCCCGAAGCGTGGGGTCAGGCCGAACGCGCGTCGTCGACCTGGGGGACGACGAGCACCCGGCGCGCGCCGGGGAAGTAGTCGGAGCGCTGCGCCCAGGGGACCCCTAGCGTGATGAGGATCTTGCGCTTGGTGGCTTGGCGGCAACTCCGGCCCTTCTCGATGGCGTGGATCGTTCGCGCCGACACGCCGGAGCGGTCTGCGAACTCGTTCTGCGTCCAGCCGAGCGCCTGTCTCGCCGCGCGAATGCGGTTCATGGGGGTATGCCTCTCGAAGCCCCGAAATCATAGCGTCGACGGGCACGGTTTCGCCCTATTGTGGTCGGGAAACCACACTTGCTTCGATCTCAAGAATCGTAAATCTATTATATCAAACAGCAACTTATAGATTTATCGCTGAGATGAACCCCTGGGGGGTTCAACAGCTCCCGTTTCTTCCCCCGGCGGCCGCGAAACTGCCTGGGGGCAGACGGCAAACGGTGTTCGTTCCGTGTCCCGCCGCTCGACTCCGGGCGGCGGCAGACGGACTGGGGTGAGCGAGGGGATTCGAACCCCCGGCCTCCAGGACCACAACCTGGCGCTCTAACCAACTGAGCTACGCCCACCGCAAGGCGATCGAGGCTATCGGTTCCGGTGGGGGTGTCAACGAAGTGCCCGCTGCGACCATGCGGCTTTCGCCCACTTCGCAGCAGGAACGGACACGCTGCGCGGGCCGCGTTGCGTCTTCGCGGGAAAGGTGGCTCGTGGGGCTTCGCGTGGGGGCGGCGATGCGCTCGGACTCGTCCCCTCTCGTGGCTGAAAAATGCGGGCTAGATTCGTGCCCGCGGCCCCGGTAGCTCAGTTGGATAGAGCAGCTGCCTTCTAAGCAGCGGGTCGGGGGTTCAATTCCTCCCCGGGGCGCCATCGAAGCCTGCGGCCGCGCTCGGTTTTTGGGAAGGGCGTGGCGGGGCTTCGAGCTTTGCGTTCGCGGGCGGGAATCGTGGCCGGGAGAAGACGCGAGCACCCCCTTCGCGCGCGTCGGGCGGCAGCGACTCTAGAACGACTGCACTACGGTCTTCGCGCGGGCCGCGGGGGGCGGCTGGGGTCGCCCATCTGGAGAGAGACATGGGTTCCGTCAATGTGGCCGCGATCTCGCTGCCGCGAGCGACCAGGCGGTTCGTCCAGACGTGGTTCTCGATCTACGAAGACGATCCCTACTGGGTCCCGCCGCTGTTCGTGGAACGCAAACGCTTCTTCGACCCGGCGAAGAATCCCTACTTCAAGCACGCGCGGGTGGCTTACTTCATCGCCACTCGGGATGGGCGCGATGTGGGCACGATCGCTGCCACGATCGACATGGCCTACCAGAGGGAAGAGCCGGGAACGGCCTTCTTCGGGTTCTTCGAGTTCGTCAACGATGTCGAGGTCGCGGCGGCCTTGCTCGACGCCGCGCGCAAATGGCTCGGCGAACAGGGCATGGACAAACTGCTCGGACCCTTCAACTTCAATACGAACCACGAGTTCGGCTTGTTGGTCGATGGCTTCGACAGCGATCCACTCGTCGCCAATCCCCACAACTCGGCCTACTACCCGAAAATCTACGCCGCGCTCGGGCTCCAGCCGGCGATGGACTGGTATGCGTACAACGTCGATGCCACGCATGAGCGTTTCGATACGATGCTTCGCGTCGCAGACCGGCTGCGGTCGCGACATCCCGAAATTCGAATCCGGCCCCTCAACCTGTCGGATTTCGACCAGGAGGTGGAGCGCGTTCGCGAGATCTACGTGGATGCCTGGGAGCAAAACTGGGGTCATGTCCGTGTCAGTGACGAGGAGTTCGATTTCATCGCGCAGGGTTTGAAGCGCGTCATCGATCCGGACCTCTGCTTCGTCGCCGAGACTGCAGACCGGGTCGTTGCGATCTCGATCACGCTCCCCGACTTCAACCAGGTGGTGAAGAGGATGAACGGGCGAGTCTTCCCTTTCGGGTGGCGTCATCTGTTGATGAAAAACCGAATCATCGACCGCATCCGCGTCTTCATGCTCGGCGTCGCCCACGACTTCCAATCGCTGCCGCTGGGTGCGCTACTCTACGCCGAGACGTTCAAGGTCGTTCGCGCGAAGGGTTTTTCGGGCGGAGACGCGTCGCTGATCCTCGAGAACAACGTGCGGATGCGCGGCGCGCTCGAGAAGATGGGTGGTACCATCCAGAAAACCTACCGGAACTACGCAATATCGGTCGATTCGACCCCGGCCGGTAGCGTTCATCCAACTCGATGACCCGAGTGGAGCGAATCCCTTTGGTCCCGATCGCTGGCGGATGGGAAGCCTGTGCACTTCTCGACTCGGAGAGAGCCCAGCCTTCTCATGCCGAATCGATCCACTCCTGGAATTCACTGAATAGGAAGCGCGACCGGGAAAATCTGCGGTGCATATGCCGCGACTCACGCGGGGAAGGGCGAGGAAGCCATCCGATTCGCATGAGATGCAATCGGAGAACTTGCTAGAGCATGGGTACGCGGATACTGGGCTGGGGCGCCGCCCTGCCGGACAAGGTCGTCACGAACGCCGACCTGGAGAAGACCCTCGACACCAGCGACCAGTGGATCGTCGAGCGATCGGGCATTCGAGAACGCCGGATCGGTACGAGCACAGCCGAACTCGGCATTGCGGCGTGCCGCGCTGCCCTCGACCAGGGAGGGGTCGAGGCCGCGTCGATCGATCTCACGATCCTGTGTACGACGACACCCGATCAGGCCGTGCCCGCGAGTTCGGTTCGGCTTCACGAGGAGCTCGGGCTCGGAGGGGGTGCATTCGATCTCAATGCGGCCTGCGCGGGTTTCGTCTATGGCCTCGTGACGGCCCACGGTTTGCTTGGGGTTGCAGCGAAGCGAGTCTTGTTGGTCGGCGCCGAAACGTTGAGCCGCATCACGGATTGGAACGATCGGGATACCGCCGTCCTTTTCGGAGACGGCGCGGGTGCCCTCGTCCTCGAGTTCACTCCAGGCGAAGGGCAACTCCTTACGTGGGATCTCGGAGTGGACGGGAGCGCGCGGCGCATCTTGCGAGCTGAGATCGGCGGGCCGATCGAGATGGAAGGCCGCGATGTTTTCAAGCAAGCGGTTCGCGCGGTGGTGAACTCGGCTACCCGGACGCTCGAAAGTGCCAAGGTCTGCGCCGATGAGGTCAAATTGATCGTTCCACATCAGGCGAACATTCGGATCATTCAAGCCGCTTGCGATCGTCTCGGCGTCGACCACGAACGGGCCGCGATCGTCCTCGACCGGACGGGTAATACGTCATCTGCTTCGATTCCGCTCGCGCTGGTCGACTCAATCGAGAAGCAACGCCTCGAAGACGGTGACCTCGTGTTGTTGACCGGATTCGGAGCCGGGATGACCTGGGGCAGCGCGCTGATCCGCTGGGAGACCCGGTAGATTCCGATCCGCCCGAAAAAGTGAGTGGCCACCACGAGGATCGTGCGGCGCGTTTTCGAGGGGTCGTATCGGCCCCGACGGGCCTTTCCGCCTATTTCAAGCCGTACATCTCGTAGCTCTGGGTGCCCGCCTCGAGATCGAGCATCCCCTTTCCGACGAATTGGGTTTCGTTGAGCCACGCGAAGCGACCGGGCTCCGGAGCCTCGGTCCGGCCTGCCGAGATCACCGGCGTCTTCCCCTCCATGTGAGGCTCCAGGTCGGCCCGGCCGAGGTACTGAAAGAAGATCATCTCTTCCTCTTCCGTCCGAAGCATCATTCGAACCTCGACATCGGCGATGCGGGGGCCGGAGCGATACGTCCCGTTGGCCCACACGGAGCGGGCCAGGAAGTGGTCGTTCTCCCAGACGATCTCCCGGAAATTCGTGGTGGACCGGGTGCCGAGGGGGCCGTCCGGGAGCCTCCAGCTGTGGTCGGGAGCCATGTACACGACCAGGCTTCCCATCGGGTAGATCTCGATCATCGCGCCTCCTCCGAGTTGACCGGGGCAGTGGCCGCGGGCTTCCCCGTTTTCACGACGCGCCCTGAAATTCCGTCCCGCGCCTTCGCGCGAA
>JAZAOF010000046.1:0-13437 GCA_036228265.1 Myxococcota bacterium
CCGACGGTCCGCAAGGACCTGGGAAAACAGGCAGGCAACTGACGCGATGTATCGCTACGACGAATTCGACCGGGCCCTAGTCAACCAACGCGCCGAACAGTTTGCTCGGCAAGTCGATCGGCGTCTCGCCGGAGAACTCTCTGAAGAACAGTTCCTCCCGCTGCGCCTGAAAAACGGTCTCTATCTCCAGTTGCACGCCTACATGCTGCGCATCAACGTGCCCTACGGTGTGCTCTCGAGCCAGCAACTGCGCAAGCTGGCCCACATTGCCCGCACCTACGACAAGGATTACGGGCACTGGACCACGCGCCAAAACATGCAGTTCAACTGGGTCCGGCTCGAAGACATGCCCGAGATCCTGCGAGAGCTCGCTTCGGTCGAGATGCACGGAATCCAAAGCAGCGGCAATTGCATCCGCAATACCACGGCCGACGAATACGCGGGTGTCGCAGCGGACGAGATCGAAGACCCGAGGGTCTACTGCGAGATCATCCGCCAATGGTCGAGTCTCCACCCCGAGTTCAGCTACCTGCCGCGAAAGTTCAAGATCGCCGTCACCGGCGCCCCCCATGACCGCGCCGCGGTCAAGGTCCATGACATTGGCCTGCGCCTCTACCTCAACGCGGAAGGCGAATCGGGCTTCGAGGTTTTTGTCGGGGGTGGCCTTGGTCGTACCCCCTTCGTGGGGGAAACCATCCGCGAGTTCCTGCCCACCGAGCACCTGCTGTCCTACTGCGAGGCGATTCTCCGGATCTACAACCAACTCGGCCGCCGCGACAACAAGTACAAGGCCCGCATCAAGATCCTGGTACACGAAATGGGCCTCGACGAATTCGGCCGCCGCGTCGACGAAGAATGGGAGCGGATTCGCGAAGGCGCCCTGGCCTTACCGGAGGCCGAGATCGAACGGATCCGGTCGTATTTCGCGCCGCCGCCCTACGAAGCGCTGCCAGCGGAGAGCACGGTTTTCAACGCCCAGAAGGCGGAGAACGCCGATTTTTCGACCTGGGCCGAGCACCAGCTCGCCGACCACAAGCAGCCGGGCTACGCCATCGCGAACGTCTCCTGCTCGCCCATCGGCCGCGCACCGGGAGATATTTCGTCAGGCCAGATGGAAGTCATGGCCGACCTCGCCGATCGATACAGTTTTGGCGAACTCCGAGTGACCCACAACCAGAACCTGGTTCTCACCGACGTTCGCAAGGACGATCTGTTTTCGCTGTGGGAGCAACTGGTGGCCGCTGGCCTGGCCACGGCCCATCACGGCTTGATCAGCGACACCATCTGCTGCCCGGGGCTCGATTAGTGCTCGCTGGCTAACGCGCGTTCGATCCCCCTGGCCGAGAAACTCTCGACGCGTTTTGGCGACAGCTCGCGCCAAAAGGAAATTGGCGAGATCTACGTCAACATGTCGGGCTGCATCAATGCCTGCGGCCATCACCACGTCGGCAACATTGGGATCGTCGGCGTCGACAAGAAAAACAGCGAGCTCTACCAGTTGATGCTCGGCGGAAGCGCCGAGGAGGATGCTTCGCTGGGCAAGATCCTCGGTCCGGGGTTTGACGAGGACGGGATCGTCGATGCGATCGAACGCGTCGTGGATGCCTACCTCGCGCTGCGAAACGACGGCGAACGTTTTATCGAGACCTACCGACGCCTGGGCCCGACGCCCTTCAAGGAGGCCGCCTACCGTGGCGCTTCTTAAAGACGGCAAGAAAGTCGAAGATCCCTGGCTGCGCGTCGGGGGCGAGGACCCGGTGCCGGAGGTGGGGTCGGTTCTCGTGGGGCTCGCTCGCTGGCAGCAGGATCGCGACGCGCTGCTGGCGCGAAGTGAACCCATCGGCGTCTGGCTTCAGAGCGAGGAGGGGCCCGACGAGTTGGCCGCGGACCTCGACTCTCTCGCCTTGATCGCCCTGGAGTTCCCCGCCTTCAAGGACGGCCGGGCCTACAGCAGCGCGCGGATTCTCCGCGAGCGCTACGGCTTTTCGGGCGAGCTGCGCGCAGTGGGCGATGTCCTGCTCGAGCACCTCTTGTTCATGCACCGCTGTGGTTTCGACGCCTTCGAAATCGACAGCGAAGACCCCGAGCAGGACTGGCAGACCGCGGTGGCGGATTTCGACATCTGGTATCAGCCAACGGCTGACGGGCGTCCGACCGCCGTGCAACGTCGGCACCGCTGACCGCGCGCCCAACGGCGCCCGCACCGGCATCGCCACGGCCAACTGGTATGCTTCCCGCACCCCCGACTGCCTTGCAGGTCCTTCCATTGAGTTCCAATCAGCGAAAAGCCTCCGAACCCGTGGCCTTGGCCGAACGCTGGGCGCGCGAGGCCCTGGAGACCGGTCGACTCGAGGTCGGTCGCGCGGAACACCTGGCGGGCATTTTCGGGGAGCCCGGGGTCCTGGAAGCCCTGCTCGAGGCGGCCGACGAGTGCCGCGCCCGTGGGCGCGGTGACCGGGTCACGGTGGCGCGCAACATCTTTATTCCCCTCACGAATCTGTGTCGGGACCGCTGCGACTACTGCACTTTCGCGAAGTTGCCCGATTCTCCCGAGGCCAAAACCTACGAAATCGAGGAAGTGCGCGAAGTCGTCCGGGGTGGGGTCGCCACGGGATGCACCGAGGCGCTGCTCTGCCTTGGCGACAAGCCCGAGGTGGCCTACCGCAGCCACCGAGACTGGCTGGCCGAGCGCGGCTGGGGATCCACGGCCGAGCAACTCGTTGACGCCTCCCAGGCGGCCTTCGAAGGGGGAATGTTGCCCCACACCAATGCGGGGATTCTCACCCAGGAGGAAATGTCGCGCCTTCGGCCCTGGAATGCGTCGATGGGCCTGATGCTCGAGACCACGAGCGAGCGACTCCGGGAGCGGGGGATGCCCCACTACTACGCGCCGGACAAGGCACCGGAAAAGCGGCTTCGCATGCACCGGGAAGCGGGCGAACTCAAGATCCCCTTCACCTCCGGGGTACTGCTCGGCATTGGCGAGAACGACGGTGAGCGCGCAGCCACGCTCTCGGCACTGCGAGACCTTCACGAGCAATACGGTCACATCCAGGAGGTGATCGTCCAGCCTTTCCATCCCAAGCCTTCGACTCCCATGCGGGCGGCCTCCGAACTTCGAGATGAAACCGTGACCGGCTGGGTGGCGCTGGCGCGATTGATCCTGGGACCGCGGATGAACCTCCAGGCGCCGCCGAACCTGGCCCCGAAGATGTTGGAACGCCTGCTCCGTGCCGGGCTCAACGACTGGGGGGGTGTTTCCCCGGTGACACTCGATTTCATCAATCCCGAGGCTCCGTGGCCACAGCTTCGCGACCTGCGAGAGCGCACCCGGAGCGCGGGGCGAACGCTTCGAGAGCGGCTGCCGGTCTACCCGGAGTACGTTCTCGGCCAACCCGATTTCTTTGACCCGCAGATGCGGGATGCCTTGGCGCGCTTTGCTACCGACGAGGGCCTAGCGCGCGTTGACGACCACCAGTCCGGCGAGGAGGCCGCGTGATGCTCGAACGATTATTCAGTGACCTGGAACCGCGCACAGCCAAGATTCTCGACGGAGCCCTCTCGGGCGGGGAAATAGGGATCGATGACGCGGTGCACCTCCTTCAACTGGAGGGCGGGGGGTTTCACGCCCTGTTGCGCGCAGCCGACGTGGCTCGAAGCGAAGACAACGGCGACGACGTCTCCTTCGTGGTGTGCCGAAACATCAATTTCACCAACGTCTGTTACGTCGGGTGCTCCTTCTGCGGCTTTGCGCGCCATAAGGATGACGCTGCCGAGGCCTTCGACCATCCGATGGACGCGTTGTTGGCCAAGTGTGAGAACGCCGTGTCGCGCGGAGCTACCGAGGTCTGTATCCAGGGTGGCATTCACCCCAATAAGGATCACACGCACTACCGCGAGATCCTGGTTTCCATCAAGGCCGCCTTTCCGGATCTCCACATCCATGCCTTTTCGCCCGAAGAAATCGACTTCGGCCACAAGAAGAGCGGCATGCCGCTCGACGAGTACCTGCGGTGGCTGGTCGATGCGGGGCTCGGAACGATGCCGGGAACCGCTGCCGAAATTCTGGATGACGACGTGCGTGCGGTGCTCTCACCTCAGAAAATCCGAACGGACCGCTGGGTAGAAATCGTGCGGGCGGCTCATGGCATTGGCCTGCGGTCCACATCGACGCTCATGTACGGGCATATCGAGGAGCCCATCCACGTGGCGCGTCATCTCGAGATCTTGAGAGACATCCAGAAGGAGACGCGGGGCTTCACCGAGTTCGTTCCCCTCGGTTTCATCCACGAGCGCAACATGCTCTACAACCTGATGGGGTCGCGCCCCGGTCCATCTCCGCTCGAAGACCTCCGCACGCTTGCGGTCTCTCGGCTCTTCCTGAGGCCCTGGATAACGAACGTCCAGATTTCCTGGGTCAAGATGGGGCCGAAGCTGGGACAGATGGGCCTGTGTTCCGGGGCCAACGACTTTGGGGGCACGCTGATGGAGGAGTCCATTAGCCGCGAGTCGGGTTCCCAGCACGGTGAGAACACGCCGCCGGAAGAGTTTCGCCGGCTGATCCGCGAAGCGGGGCGCACGCCAGTCGAGCGCTCGACCCTCTACGAGGTGTTGAGGCGTTTTGACGATCCAACCCTGGATCCGCCTTCACTCGAGGGCACGGCTCCATTGAAGCTTTCGGGCCCTCGCCGCGTGCGAGAGAAGATAGAGGCCGCGAACCCCGCCGCCTGAAGGCGGGCGGATTCAGGTGTTTTCTTCTCGCAGGCGTTCGCAGAGGGCTTCCACCTGGTAGCGAAGCGGAGCTCGCTCCAGCATCTCTCGCTCGACCCGCTTGATGGCGTTGCTGACGGCGGGATGGTCTCGTCCAAGGGCACGGCCGATCTCGGCCATCGATGCCTGGGTGTAGCGATGGCACAGGTACATGGCGAGTTGTCGAGGACGAAGAACGTCGCGTCGGCGGGAACGCGAGGCCATGACCTCCGGCGTCGTTTTGAAGAACCGGGCAACGGTCCGGATGACCGTTCCGGGATCTTTCGGCCGTGGAACCGTCGGAAGGGCGGTCTTCGTCTGGAGAGCCTCCTCGGTGAGCTGGGCATCGATCTTGCGCTTGAGGAGTGACGCGGTCGTAACGAGTTGAACGAGTGCGCCCTCAAGAACACGGACGCTCCCGTGGACGGAATCCACCAGCATGTCGACGCAGTCCGGGGGGACGTGGACTCCCCCACCGTCCGCCTTGGCCCGTAGGATCCGGCGGCGCACGAGGGCACTGGGGTCTTCCAACGGAGCGATGAGGCCGCTCGAGAGCTGAGAGCGCACCTGTTCCTCGAGGCCAAGCAGGTCGCGGGGAAGCCGGTCCCCGGTCACGACTACGCGCCGGTCAGTGTCGAGCAGGTGCTGAATGGTGTGAAAAAGCTCCAACTGGGTGGCTTTCTTGCCCTGCAGGAACTGCACGTCCTCGAGAATCAGAACCTCGCACTCCTGCCGGTAGCGGCGCTTGAACCGTGCCGTCTGCTTTCGGGCGAGGCTGGCCATGAACTCGCTGGTGAAGTTCTCGGCCGAGGTGTAGAGGACGCGCCCCCCGCCCTCGCGCTCGACTTCCGACGCCAGGGCACGGCACAAGTGCGTCTTGCCCAGCCCCGAAGCGGCGCTCAGGTAAAGCTGGCGCAAGGCACGCGACTCCCCGCTGCACAGCGCCATCGAGGCTTCGCGCGCCAGGTTGTTACAGGGGCCAACCACGAAATTATCGAAAGTCAGGGCATCCGGTTTTTCCGGATCGGCTTGTGCCGCGGTGATTTCAGGCGGCGCGGTGGCTCGTGGCGAGCCCGGTCGTACTCGTGGCCGCTCGGGCACCGCTCGCACCGGCGGGGGCGTCGGCCCGGCCGGGGATACGAGCTGGGGTGCTCTCTGGAAGCTCGCTGCATCACCGGGGCTCAATACGAGTTCGACCCCGAGTCCGCTGGAGGATGATTCGGCCAGCGCCTTTCGGATCGCCGGGAGACATCTTTTCCGCACCCGCTCGCGGTGAAAAACCGACGGACAATGGAGTCGAAGAACCTGGTCGGCGACCTCGATGCGGATTCCGTCGAGCCATGCGCCCACGATTTGAGGCGGCAACTCTCCACGGAGATGACCGAGAATGTCATCCCAGACCTTGGGGGGAGGGGTCATTGTCTTTGGGGGACTTTCCGGGATTTCGAGTGACGGAATCCGATTCCAAACCGCTTGGAGAGAACGCGGTTTTGTCTCGGAGTTCCTGACGGGAACCGGTCGGCAGTAGACCACGAACCGGGGAACCCAATCAACGTCGGATACACCCGATGCGAGAGGCAGGGCTACACCGGAACCGAGGGTCCGTGGGGACGGAATGGGTTCGAGGGAACCGATGTTTGCATTCCAGATCACGTCGTGTTTTCAGTCGTTTCCCGGAGACCTCTCATTCCACTTCCAACCCGTCCGACCCGTGACAACCGGCGTTTTTCTCAACTTTACTATCTTCGAATATCAACGATTTTCGAATAATTTCAAAGAATTTCGAAATAATATAATCCCGGGGGATTAATGGACGGCGTCCACCCCCGGTTGGCCACTATGAACTTCGGCGAGTCGAAAGCGAAGCAGGCCCGAGAGTCGCGAGATTCGGTCGACTACCGCGTCGCATTCGAGGAGGCCCTGCTTTTCGGGTGGCGCGAAGTCGATCGCCTGGCACAGGGCGTTGACGAAGCTCTCGTCGTCGAAGCGATCGAGAAACTCCGACGAAATCTCCTCAGCGACATCGGGTGCGGCATCCCGCAGTAGCCGTTCCATGCATTGCATGACCTCCACGCGCTCGCGCCCGACCGCCTCTCTCTCGAGATCCCCTTGCGGTAGGATTTCGACCAGTTCTTCCACGCGGGCCAGTCGGTAAAGTCGTTCGCCGTGGGTCGGCAACTCTTCCAGGATTCGGAAGCGCTTTTCACCGCCGAGAACCATGTTGTAGCGCCCGTCGGGGAGTTCTTCGCAGCGGCTGATGGAACCCGTGCAGCCAATATCGAAGACCCGGGGTCGATCCGGGTCGCCCAAGAGTTCGCTGCCCTGGACGGTGACCATTCCGATGCACTTTCCACTCGAGAGAGCGTGCTTGGTCATTTGCCGGTAGCGCGGTTCGAAAATGTGAAGGGGGACCTGCACGCGGGGAAACAGAACGACGTTCTCTAGGGGAAAGATCGGAATGATGCCGGGGTCGTCGTGGTCAGATTCGCGTTCCACGGCGCAGATGATAGCTTTCCCCGACGAGACATGGATCACCGCCGCAAGAAGATCCTGATGGGTCGCCTCGAAGCCGACGCCGAGCGCATCGCTCGTCAGTTCGGCCTGGAGTACCGCACGATCGCCGCGGAGCGCGCCAACGTGAAGTCGCGCTTCGGCATCTGTTACTCCGACGGAACGATCAAGATACGGCTCCATCACGCCGCCACGGGTCGACCGCTCAAGTACTCAAGTCTCGTTGCGACGCTCTGCCACGAACTCGCCCATCTCAAATACTTCAACCATGGCAAGCGCTTCCAGCGCTTCAACCACCAGCTTCTCGAGTGGTGTCGTCGCGAGAGGATCTACAGCCCCCAGGCGCGAGGCGATGCGCCGGCGCAATCGGTCCAGGTGGTTCCCACACCCGCACAGGACCAAGGAGTTCGACAACTCGAACTCTTCGACTGAGCGTCGACCGGCCTGGAAGCAACCGGCTTCGCTCCGAGCGTGGCGCTCTAGGCCCCCTGGGCCTGTTGGTCGTATTCTTCGAGGGTGTTGGGCCCGTCGACGACTTTCGTTGCGATCTCGTCGCACGCGATCGACCGGTCCACAACCTCCTTGATCAGGTCTTCGATGGTCAACTCGTCGAATTCGGCCATCGCATCCTCGAGGCCAGATTCGGAGATATTGAATTCGAGCGACATCCTTACTTTGGCGTCCATTAGGAGGCTCCCGTGTGAACCGAAAGATCGGCCCCGGCGTTTCGGTACCGTAAATACCTGAAATTTATAAGCTTTTTCTGGGGGCGAACCGAATATACAACAGCGCTCCGAAGGCGGCTATGGAAATCTGCTGCCTCAGGAGATTTCGCTGTCGGGCCCCTAAGCCCCCAAGGGGTATCTTTAGGGATCTCGCCGGGCCCAGATCACCGTCAGGGTGACGAGTCCGGCGCCAGTGATGCCGTAGAGAAGCCTGGAAAGCTCGTGCAGCTGGGAAAAGCGCGCTGCCGCCTCGGCGCTCGCTCCCTCGCCAAATGCGGCCGGACGGATTTCATCGATCGCGCCGGTGACTGCAAACTGGGAGGCGGCGCATATCCCCGCCAGGACAAGGGGGAGCAGCACGCGAAC
This sequence comes from Myxococcota bacterium, assembly GCA_036228265.1. Taxonomy (GTDB): domain Bacteria; phylum Myxococcota_A; class UBA9160; order UBA9160; family UBA4427; genus CAJXIC01. Next base: position 8,352 of record JAZAOF010000046.1, read on the forward strand.
CCGGCTCTGGCGCGCGAAAACGGCCAGGCCAGACATGCCGATCCCCGCGGCGACCCCGTAGATGTGAAGAAAATCGAGAACCGGTCCGACGAGCTTTCCTGCGTCCGCCGAGGAAGGGAGTGTCCGAAAGGCGACGGGGGCCACCACGAAGGCGAAGAGGGTCCAGCCCCCCAGCCAGACGCCCAGCAGCAGTGCATTCAGTGAAAGGGCCCACCACCTCATTGCGGCTGCATTCCCGAGGGGGGCGTGGTTATTTTCGGGATATTCGAATCCACCGGAAATTTCCTCTTCAGTGTGCAACCGATCTGCCGATATCACCCTCTAAGAACCAGATAGCTCGGAGTCGGCATCCAGGGGAATTCGCTCCGACGGGACGCCCCGGGACCGGAGCCCGCACCGGTCGCCGGGGCGCCTTGCTTTTCGCACCCGGGCTTCGGTCGTGGCTCTCGTTTCTCAGGACACGGGCTCGAGCGAAACGGGGTCGAGCTTCTGTCGCTGGAAGCTGCGCGCCCGCTCTCCGCTGGCGACGTCGCTGTGACAGGAGGCTTTGCCCTCGTCGGCGCCCACGCCCTCGCGCGTCTTGGAGGCCATGCGGTGCAACTCGCCGGCACTCAGCACGCCGCGTCGCTCGAGGATCTCTCGCTGCTCCTCGGTCAGTGCATCGGAGACCTTGGGACGCTCCCAGGCGTAGGTGCTGTCCTTGCCCGAGATGAACTCGGTGATCTCCTTGCTGATTCGAACGGCGCACCAATCGTGCCCGCACATGGCACAGAAGTCCGTGTCCACGTCGAGGTCTTCGTCGTGATACGCACGAGCCGTATCGGGATCGAAGGAGAGTTCGAAATGCCGCTCCCAGTTGAGCGCGGCTCTCGCCTTGGTGAGTTCGTCGTCGCGGTCGCGTGAGCCCGGTATGCCCAGGGCGATGTCGGCGGCGTGAGCGGCGATGCGGTAAGCCACGCAGCCCTGCTTCACGTCGTCCTTTTTTGGAAGTCCAAGGTGTTCCTTGGGCGTCACGTAGCAGAGCATGCTGGCGCCGTGATAGGCCGCGGACGTTGCGCCGATTGCGCTCGTGATGTGGTCGTAGCCGGGGAAGATGTCGGTAACAAGGGGGCCGAGAACGTAGAACGGAGCGCCGTGGCAGAGCTGTCGCTGAAGTTTCATGTTGTATTCGATCTGGTCGAAGGAGACGTGTCCGGGGCCCTCCACCATCACCTGGCAGCCGTGTCGCCAGGCTCGCTCGGTGAGTTCGCCTAGCGTCCGCAGTTCGGCCAACTGGGCGTTGTCGCTGGCGTCGGCGAGTCCACCCGGTCGCAGTCCGTCGCCGATTGAGAAAGTGACGTCGTAACGGCGGGTTACGGCGCAGATCTCGTCCCAGAGCCCGTACATGAGGTTTTCCTGGTCGTGGTGCAGCATCCACTTTGCGAGCAGAGAACCCCCGCGACTGACGATCCCGATCAGCCGTTTCTTCACGAACTCCAGGTGATCGCGGAGTAGCCCGGCATGGATCGTGAAGTAGTCGACCCCCTGGGCCGCCTGGTGCTCCAGTGTCTTGAGAACCCGGCCAGCGTCGAGTTCTTCGACGGGGACGTCGAGGATCATCGAGTAAATAGGGACCGTGCCAATCGGCACTCTCGAGTTCTTCAGGATCGCATCACGGGTGGCGTCCAGGTCCCCGCCGGTGGAGAGGTCCATCACGGTGTCCGCGCTCCAGCGTTCGGCCCACCGGAGTTTTTCGATTTCTTCCTCGGTTCCGCTCGATACCGGTGAGGCGCCCATGTTGGCGTTCACCTTGGTTGCACTGGCTCGGCCGATACACATCGGGTCGAGGCCGTAACCCAGGTGGACACGGTTGGCTGGAATGACCATCCGGCCGGCGGCGACCTCGTCGCGAATCTGCTCGGGAGTGAGATGGGGCTCTCGCTCGGCCACCCTTTTCATTTCGGCTGTGACATGTCCAAGCCGCGCGTGTTCGAGCTGCGTGATCGGTTCAAATCCCTCGGGAGGGAGCCAGCGAATGCCCTCCGCGTCCTCGACCCGTTGCCAATCCGGGGGCATGAAGTCCCATGCCGTCTTGTCGGAGATCGGGGGCATCCCGGGCGTGTCCGGCGAGCTATAGGAGAGCGGTCCGCCCACCTGGGGGGGGTTGGCGAAGCTCCCCGGCGTGGTCCCCTGGCCGGTACTCGAGGGGTTGCTCCCGAGCGGCGGAAGGGGGGAGCGCGAGGCCAACGGCGGATTTGAGTCGTGATCGTGAGACAAGTTTGGAACTCTCCCGTTCGAAGGAAACTGAATCCGCAGCCTCGGAGATGTCGAGGCCCGGCACTGTCGCGAAAGTATCACACGCCGTTTCGGGAGAGCCATCGAAGTTGGGTCGAGGGGGTGCGGTTCGCTCGTGCGCTACGTTCGCAGCCGATGTCGCGACTCCGGGTCATTCTCTCCGCATTTCTGGCGCTGGCTGTGTTCACGGCGTGCGACCGGAATCTTGAGCCTTTCGATCCCGACGAGACCTCTCGCGCCCCGGACATGGATCACATCTTTCCCGAAGGCGCCCAAGAGGGCCCTGGGCTTCGAGCCCCCGCGGCGCCCACTGCGCGGGGGGATCGCCCAGTGCCCCAAGCCCAGGGCGAGGTCACCGGGGAGCCAGCCATCCGCGTTCGCGTGAGTCTCGATCCAGCCTTGGCGGGCGAGGTTCCGGGCGACGGCGTTCTGTTCGTAATTGCCCGCAAAGCGGGTGCGACAGGTGGCCCACCGCTGGCCGTGGTCCGAACCCCCGGTCCGGCCTTCCCGGTGGAGTTCGAAATCGGCCAGGCCAATGTGATGGTTCCCGGCATGCGCTTCGAGGGGCCAGTGGGCCTGACGGCACGCCTCGATATGGACGGCAACGCGATGACCCGGATGGCGGGCGATTTCCAGGGAGCCCTGGCCGACCCCGTGGAGCCGGGTGCAGAGGCCGAGATCGTTCTCGACCAGCGCCTGTAGCCTCGGCTCAAAGAGACTCGAGGCGCTCGAGCGCTTCTTCGGATCCCGCTACGACGAGGAAATCTCCCTCGCTCAGAACTTCTGTTCCCGTGGGAACACGCACCGAGGGGCTGGAAGCGTCGGCCCGTCCGTGTCGGCGAAGCATGAGTACCTGGACCCCGGTGCGCTCGCGCACCGCGAGTTCGCGTAGTGAATGCCCGAGTAGGTGGTTGGGAGTCGCGATCTCCCGCACGAAGTAGCCGTCTCCCAGGTCGACCGCCTGCCCCTTTTCGACCACGGCGACGCTATCGGAGATCCCCCCAGCGACGTCTCGCCGCAGCCACTCGCGGTTTCGGACCTCCACGGTGTCCTTTTCCGAGAGCGTGCCAACGAGCCGGGTGGGGTCTTCGCCATCGACGACCGCGAGTTCGTCGACGCCCGCGGAGGCGAACAGGTGCATGGCGGTATCGAGGTTGTCGCCTTCCTTGAGGGTTGGCCGCTGCGAATCGAGCAGGTCGCTCGCGACGACCAGGTGCTGGAGGGTGTCCTGATCGTAGATCAGGCGTCGAACTTCCCTCAGAGAAATGGCGCCCAGGAGCCGACCGCTGTCGTCGACGACGAAGAACTGGCTGTGAGAACTCTGAACCACCAGGTCGAGAAGAGCGGGAAAGTTCGTCGAGGGAACAATCACCTCGGGCTCCGGGTTCATGGCGGCGCGCACGTAGTGACTCTTCAGGACGTTGGGATCCTCGCGGGCCAGCAGGTCGACGCCTTGACGCCGGAGCTTCGCCGTATAGATCGAATCGCGGTTCAGGAGCTGCGAAACGAGCGTGCTGACGACACAGCTGGCCATCAGGGCCGGGATGATGTCAATGGTCTGGGTGAGTTCGAAAATGACGATGATGGCGCTGATGGGCGCATGGGTGGTTGCGGCAACCACGGCGCCCATGGTGACGAGCGCGTAGGCTCCTGAGCTGGCCGTAGCCCCCGGGAAGGACTGGCTGATCAAGACGCCGAGAAAACCGCCGGTCATGGCGCCCAAGAAGAGCGAGGGGGCGAAGATGCCACCCGAGCCACCAGACCCGATGGTCAGAGAGGTGGAGAGAATCTTCACCACGACCAGCACCCCGAGGGCCATGGCCGTGAGTTGACCGGTGAGAGCGAGGGAGATCGTGTAGTAGCCGACACCAAAAATCTCCGGCAGAAAGACCCCAATCGCCCCGACCATCAAGCCGCCGATACTCGCCTTGAGGTAGTCGGGGACCTTCAGCCGTTCAAACGCTGTCTCGGCGTAACCCAGACTGCGGATGAAGGTCACCCCGACGACCCCGGCGACGACGCCAGCCGCCATGTAGGGGGCGAGTTCGAAAGGGCTCAGGATTTCGTAGGGGGGTACGAGGAAGGCCGGGTGATTGCCGAGGAAGAAACGCGAGACCACGGTCGCGACCACGGAGGAGATCACGATCGGGGTGAGTTGCGCGACGGCAAAGTTCCCAATGATGACTTCGGAGGCGAACAGCGCGCCGGCAATGGGGGCGTTGAATGTCGCAGCGATGCCGGCGGCCGCCCCGCAGGCCACCAACGTTCGAAGCTGGAGGACCGGCAGCTTCAGAAACTGCCCGAAGGCCGACCCCATGGCCGAACCGATCTGGACGATGGGTCCTTCGCGCCCGGCGGACCCACCGCTGCCGATGGTGACGGCGGATGCGATAGCCTTGACCACGACAACGCGCGCTCGGATGATGCCTCCCCGGATGGCGACCGCCTTCATGACCTCGGGGACGCCGTGGCCACGCGCTTCCCGGGCGAAGAAGTAGATCAGCGGGCCGACGACCAGGCCTCCGATGGCCGGGATCACCAGCCGCCACCACCAGTCGAGCGCCCGGGCGCGAGCCAGGGGGTCGACGGCCTCCGCCAGAAGGCCTTCTTCGATTACCTCGCCGAAGCCCGAGCCCCACGCGAAGGACTGCACGCTCCGGATCATCAGCCGGAAGACCACGGCGCCGACGGCTCCCGCCAGTCCGGTGAGAATGGCCGCGATCACCATGGATAGGTGACCGCTACGACGAAGACCGATGTTTTCGCTCCAGCTGGAAATCTCGTGACCCCCGGGCGAGTGAGGCGGGGATCC